>DATGFI010000391.1:0-2111 GCA_035309205.1 Planctomycetota bacterium
CGCAGGTGATGACCGGGCTTTCGAGCGGTGCGCCGCAGACCGGGCACTTCCCGCCCAGGTCCTCCCCGGCGTCGCCCCAGACGATCGGGTCCGGGCTGCGGCGCTCCAGCAGATATCCCACGAAGTCGGTCGTGGTATCCAGCAGGTTCTGCACGCCTCGCTCGTGTTCGAGGAGCTCCGACACCTGGACATTGAGCCGACCGAACGACAGATCGATCCGCGGGTTGACGTAGGTTCCGAGCCTCCGCACGGACGCGATGACCCGGTCCCTTTGGCCCGGCGCGAAGAGACTCCGGGCCAGCTCTTCCGGTTCGGAGTGGACGATGTAGAGTTCGTCGAAGAACCGGTCGCCCACGCGGAAGGGGGGACGACCGAAGATCCCGGAAAGGAAACCGGCGACTCCCCTCTGTCCGATCTTGAAGGAGCCGGAAACCGCGGATTTGAGGTCGACGCTCAGTTCCGTGAGGAGCGTCTTCTGGTACCGGGAGGGATAAGCCTGCTCGGCGTGGAAATTCGCGAACTCCAGGATCGCGTTGCGGCCCTGGATGGCGAAGTGAATGGAGGGGGAATTGAGCCAGCCGTTCCGCCGAACCTGGCCTCCCCATCGGCGCGCCAGAGTCTCGGCCGGAATCCATAAGGCCATGACCTAATCTAACCTGCGCGCCTCTCCCAAACAGTCTGCTTCTGATCCACGCCTTGCCGTTTCGCCGGGCAAGATTTTCCCTAACCCCTCGCCGATCGCGGACATATAGCTTGCGAAGGGCGGCCCTTCCGGGCTCCGGAAGGGCCAGGAGCGCGGCCTCCGGCGTGGAGGCGGCTTCCGACGGTTGACCTGCGGTCAATCCCGGAGCTCTGGGGCGAGCCTTGCTTGGTCGAGCCGACTTAGGGCTGGGCGCAGTTTGGGACCTCTCCGATCCAGCGTGAGACACTCTGTCCGGAGATCGGGATCGTCCCTGGCGCACCTTGATTGGAGGGATATTCGATGCGGACCCGGATGCTGCGCTGGATGCTCGTTCTCCCGATCCTCTGGGGCACGATCGGGGCATCACCGTCCTTGCCGACCTACACCCGCTTCGTCATCGACCCCAATCCCGGCAACGTCCCGGTGGAAAAGCTGATGGCCGACCTGAACGGCGACGGCAAGCTGGACATCATCGTCGGGCTCGAGGATCAGGGGCTCTACTGGTGGGCCTTCCCGTCCTCCGGCAACATCGGCGATCCCTGGCCCAAGTTCACGATCCACTCGACGGGGAACTTCTACGAGGACCTTCAGCCTTACGACTTGAACGGCGACGGCCACCTGGACATCATCGCCTGCCACGACAACACCATGTACTGGTACGAGAATCCGGGGGGCGACGCGACGGGCACCTGGAACGAGCACTTCATCGGCAACGGCCTGGGCCACAACGTGCTTCTGGCCGACATCGACGGCGACGGCAAGATCGACGTGGTCACCCAGTTCGGGGTCTACTTCCAGAACAATCCGGACAACTGGACGTTCATCACGCTGGGAGATCTCAAGGGCCT
Organism: Planctomycetota bacterium; assembly: GCA_035309205.1. Taxonomy (GTDB): domain Bacteria; phylum Planctomycetota; class MHYJ01; order MHYJ01; family JACPRB01; genus JACQFK01. Next base: position 1,531 of record DATGFI010000391.1, read on the forward strand.
GGCGCTTCTGGACATCGGCTCGGGCCTGGGCGCGGTGAACGTCGTCCTCAACACCGCCGGCGGCGTCACCTGGTACGAGAATCCCCGAGAGCACGGAGGCAACGCCCGGACCGACAGCTGGAACGGCCACCTGATCGACGGCTCGACGGGATCGGACGAGGCGCCGCTGGCAGGGGCAAAAATCACGTCCGACGGCATGATGCACGTGCTGGGGAATCCGACCGGCCAGGGTCTGGTCTGGTGGCAGGCACCCCAGGATCGCCGGAACGGCGCCTGGACGAGGCACACGATCAACAGTTCGAGCCCGCTCGGACCCTACCAGGACATCCACAAGATCGTCGCGGCCGACATGGACGGAAACGGGACGCTCGACCTGGTCGTCGCGGAGCAGGAACAGTCGCACGATCCGGCCAACGGTCCCTATACCTTCAACAACGACCGCGTGACCGTGTTCTGGAACGACGGCAATGCGAACTTCACCGAGGACATCCTGGAAACCACCGGAGGCCAGAACAACGTCGCCGGGGACGTGACGGGAGCCCGGACGGGATTCCTCGATATCCTGAATGTCAACCACGGCT
>DATGFI010000392.1:0-3894 GCA_035309205.1 Planctomycetota bacterium
GGTGATCCCCGCACCGACGATCGCGACATCCACAGCCAGGTCCCGGCCCAGGCGAGGGAATCTCGAACGGGGAGACTCGAGACTCCACAGCGCGCCGTGCTTGCCGGAGAATCGAATCATCTCATCCTCTGGAATTCGGGAGACCGGTCTCTGATCCCGAGATCCGGGAGACGTTATGAAGACTGCGACGGGCGGAGGTGCCAGAATCCAGATTCGTTGAACTATTGACACCCCCCCGTTCCCTTCGTACGTTCCCTTGCGTGCGCTGAACCGGTCGGGACCGCCTGAGGCACGCCGGGAGGAGACTTCCTTGGCCATCCAGGTAACGGACTTCGTGGTCCTCCTTGTCGAGGATGATCCCGACCACGTCCTCCTGATCCAGCGAGCCTTTGCGAAGGCAAATCTCGTCAATCCTCTTCGCATCGTCCGGGACGGAGAAGATGCCGTCGCCTACCTTGCCGGGACCGGGGCTTATGCCGACCGCACCCGGCATCCACTCCCCTCCCTCATTCTGCTCGACCTGAAACTGCCCCGGAAATCCGGGCTGGAAGTTCTTTCTTGGCTTCGAGGAGAATCTCATCTCAAGCTCACTCCCGTGGTCATCCTGAGCTCCTCCTCGGAAATGTCCGACATCCAGCGAGCTTACGCCCTGGGGGTGAATTCCTACCTGGTGAAGCCCGTCAATTTCGGCGATCTCCTGGAGATGGTGAAGTCGATCGGGATGTACTGGATGATTCTGAACCGCAATGTCGGCTTGCCGCAGACCAAGGCACCTCCATCTTCTCCGAAGTCCTAAGGCTGCCCCCCCCGTAACATCTTCCTTCCTTGGGTCTCGACTCTACAGAGCTCTGACCAGAGGAGTCACCTATGCGTCTTGGTCGTCGGGAACCCAGGCCCCATTCGCTGAAAGAACCCTCGACCCTGCCGGTGGATCGCTTCCTTCCGAAACAACGGCCTACGTGTCTGCCCGAAACGCTTCTGGAGCGCAGGCCTTTTTCGTTGCCGAACTGATCTCTAAAGGGGCTTCAGAATGGCCGGAACTTCAATCGGCCTTCATCGTGCTGCGGGTCCGCAGGGCGCGATCGAGAAACAAATCGTTATCCCCGCGCGATACGTCAGCTTCATTCGCGTGCTCCTGGGCCTTTGGTTGGCCATCTGCTGCTTCATCGTGATCGCTTTGGCGACGTATCTGATCGCCGCGCTGGTCCGCCCCGCCGGCACCGAGGAAGAGCCCAGCTTCCTCCTGGGAACCCTTCTGGCCTTCTTCGCTCTCGCCGGCGCGTTTCTGGCTTGGCGTCTCGCCTGGGTCACCAAAGGAAGGGAGATTCTCGAACTGACCCCCGATCGGCTCACTCTCCGGCGCCAGCCTGCCCTCGGCGCGCCGGAACGATTCGACCGCGCTCGCATCCAGAACCTTCGGGTGGAGTCCTATGCCGGCCGTTTGATCTATCCCTCCTGGGGACGACGTTTCGTCGGCAAGGGCAATTACTTCATCGCGTTCGAGTACGAAGGAAAGACGCACGAGATTGTTCGGGGCCTGGACCGCCATGAGGCGGAAAACATCGCCGGCGAGCTCCGCCCTTCGTAAAACTCAGCGCCTCACCAGGAACATCGTGACTCCGATGCAGAGGCCGACGATTCCCGTGATTAAGTAGGCCAGGGAAGGGGGCACCGAGGCCTGCTCCAGTCCTTGCACCCCGGAAATCAGGATCAGGACGGCCGCGGTGACCGTGATGCCTGCCGCAATGACCGTGAGGGCGAGCTTCCGGAGCGACCATCCCAGGAGGTCCCGGGCGCCATCCTCCACCCGCTCGGCGAATCCGTTCAGCAGGGATTTGCTGAGGCCCTTGAGCAGATCATCGAAGAACGAGGCTTCGATCCTCCGACGCTTCTCCTCGACCTTGATCATCGCTGTCTCCGAAGAAGGTCGCCCACCAGGAGACCCGCGACGAAGGACAGGAGCAGCCCCTCCAAAGGCCTCCGGCGCGTGAACTCCCTCGCTTCCTCGGAGAGGCTTTCAATGAACTGCTTTAGGCGCGCGGCCGGATTGTCGGGGTCGGAGGGATCATCATCTTCCCGCACGAGAGGGAGATCCGCCGCCAGCTGCTGCGTTACGTCCCGGCCCGCGTCCAGGCCGGAGCGGCCGGCTTCTCCAGGAATCGCTCCTTCGCAAACTCCTGGGCGATCGAAACCGCCACCGCGAGCGGGATCACGAAGAACTTCCTGCTGACGAAGACCCCCAAGGTCAGGCCGAGGAACGTGAGGGAGCCGGAGTGGACCCGGAGGAGGTGATCCAGCTCGCTTCTGCCTCGGACCCCGCGGCGGGCCCTCCGGCGACGGTAGGACGTTGTGCCGGTATCCGAGGCGAGGGACCGATCTCTCATAGTTTTCATGAAGGCTCCTGCTGTAGCGTGAAACCCGGCCGCGGAATCGTCCGACCCCGCGGCCGGACTGGTGATCTTCAGGATTCCTGCATTCCGCGGTCCTGTTCCTGCTCCTTCATTCGATTCATTCGCCCGGAAGACGAGGTCCCCCGGCTGCTGCCCCGGCGAGTCTTCCCTTTTCCCTTCTTTCGAGTCTGCGCCATGGTCTTCTCCTTCACAACAAACACGAGTCCCGATGGTCGATGTTCGAGAAGCACCCGTGTTATGAAGGGAGCGGCAGAGGCCCGGAGATGGCGCAGGAAGGCGGGGGCGCCCGAGCTCCGCTCCTCCTAGGTGGAGGGCGTCAGACTGATGCAACCCGCGACGGTGCGGACAAAGTCCTGTGAGGTCAGCGGTTTGACCAGATACCCCAGCACGCCCAGGCGGTGGAGTTCGATGAGCGAACTGTCTTCGCGGCTGCCCGTGAGGATTACCACCGAAACGTCGCGCAGCCGGTGATCTGCGCGGATCCACTGAAGCACTTCCAACCCGGACATGCGCGGGAGATTCAAGTCCAGAATCACCAGATCCGGCAGCTCCCCCGGTTCCCGCTTCAGAGAGTCGGCCAGATAGTCCACGGCTTCGCGTCCGTCCTCGACGATCGTCAGGTCGTCCAAGAGCCCGCAGGATTTTAGAATCCGCTTGATCTGCAGGATGTCGTCGGTGTTGTCTTCGACCAAAAGGACCCGGGCGCGTCGTGCCATGGCGTTCTCGCTTTCTGTTCCCACTCGAAGTGCTGCCCTTGGCAGAGCCGTGAAGACGGAATCCGTGACGGGGCCTCCGAACTCGCTAGGAAGCCGGACCGGAAGGCCGTGGACGGCCGGCCGGACCTGACGAAGAGCCCTCGTCCAGATTCGAGGATGCCTTCTCCAGCGAGGGATCGGACTGCTCCTGGGATTCCTCCGCCGGGATCTTCTTCAGATACATGCCGACTTTCCGGAGCAGCGTGTCTGCGTCCACGGGACTCGACAGGAAGTCGGTGTGTCCGCCCACAAACGATGAGAAGACGTGGAGCGGAGGAGTTTCAAAGGCCGACAGGAAGAGGATCGGGGTGCTGCGGTTTCGGGAGCGGCTCCGGATCGCTCCCGCGGCCTCGAAGCCATTCAGCTCCGGCATCCGAACATCCATGAGAATCAGGCTGAAATCCTCTTCCTCCGTGCGCTCCAGCGCCTCCCGGCCGTTCCCCGCCAGGACCAGGTGGCAATTGAGCTTCTTGAGGATAGCGGAGAACGCGAGAAGATTCGCGACCGTATCATCCACGATCAAGATGGAATTTCGGGGCCGGGAAAGCCCCCCGCCGTCAATCGGTCGTCCCATTGGATAGCCCCCCGCACAAAGAGCCGAAGGGAAGCTTCCCGTTACGGCTATTCACGAATCGCCGAGGCTCTCGACGTAACGCAGCCCAATACGCAAGGCTCCATACCCCTGTCGTCCCCTCTCTTCGAAAGGATGCCGCGTGCGCCTCAGCACC
>DATGFI010000393.1:0-7684 GCA_035309205.1 Planctomycetota bacterium
GACGAGTCCAAGATCGTCGCGCGCGAAACTCCTCCGGACGTGGTCCTCGTGGAGCGCCGGGAATGGGGAAATCTCTACGGGACGATCAAGGAAGTCCGGGTGGAAGGGAAGACGATCACCCAGGGACCCGAAAAGGGTCTCGAGGCGGTCCTCGTCCGGCTGCCGCTGGCCCGCGCCCAGGCCGGCAGAATCGAAACCCTGGAAAAAGGGGAGATCGGCGAGGTGAACCGGGCCCAGGAGAAGATCCGGCTTCAGCTCCGAGGTCTGGAGCTCCAGGGCGTGACCTCGGGACCCGCGGTCGACAAGTTGAACGCGGAGACGGAACGGCTGAAGGGGGACTACGGCAGGCTCGCGGGGATCCTGGCGGATCTGAGGAAGTCCAAGACCGGCACGGTGCTTTTCGGCATCGAGGGCGGGAAGGAAAAGGAGCTCGCGATCGAAAACATCGTCCGGATCATCGAGCCCAACCGGATGGGGTTCTTTCCGAAGCTCGGCTGCTACCTGTCGCGGGTCTGGGAATTCCTGTCGGACGAGCCGCGCGAGTCGAACACGGAAGGGGGCGTCTTTCCGGCGATCTTCGGCACGGTGATGATGGTCCTGCTGATGAGTCTCTTTGTGACGCCGCTGGGGATTCTGGCGGCCCTGTACCTGCGGGAATACGCGAAGCAAGGGGCCTTCGTGAGTCTCGTCCGCATCGCGGTGAACAATCTGGCGGGCGTTCCGTCGATCGTGTTCGGGGTGTTCGGCATGGGCTTTTTCATCTACCGCATCGGCGGCTCGATCGACCAGCTGTTCTTTCCCGAGTCGCTGCCCACTCCGACCTTCGGCACGGGAGGCATCCTGTGGGCGTCCCTAACGCTTGCGCTCATGACCGTGCCGGTCGTGATCGTCGCGACCGAGGAGGGCCTGGCCGCCATCCCCAAGAACCTGCGGGAGGGTTCGCTCGCGCTGGGTGCCACCAAGTGGGAAACAACCTGGCGGGTCATCCTGCCTGCCCTGGCGCCGTCCATCCTGACGGGCCTCATACTGGCGATCGCCCGCGCGGCGGGAGAAGTCGCCCCCCTCATGATCACCGGGGTGGTGAAGCTGGCCCCGTCCCTGCCGCTGGACGGCCAGTTCCCTTTCCTTCATATGGACCGGAAGTTCATGCACCTCGGTTTCCACATCTATGACGTGGGATTCCAGTCGCCGAACGTGGATGCTGCACGACCCATGGTGTTCACGACGACGCTGCTGCTCTTGCTGATCGTGGTGACCCTGAACCTGGCCGCAATCATCCTCCGTCGACGGCTGCGGAAGAAGTTCCAGATGTCGGCGGTGTAGCGGGTCCGGATACGACACGGAGGCTCAACATGGAAATGGGCATGAAGATCGACCTTCCCCCCGCAGCGACGGAGCCGCGGGACCCCTCGCGGACGGTTCCGGACGGGGATCCGATGGTGGAAATCGACCATCTGCGCTTCTACTACAGCGGCAAAGAAGCGGTGAAGGATGTCACCCTGAACTTTCCCAAACACAAGGTCTCTGCGCTGATCGGCCCCTCGGGCTGCGGCAAGACGACGCTCCTGCGTTGCCTGAACCGAATGAACGACCTGATCGACGGAGTGTCGCACACGGGAACCATCAAGATCAGTGGCCTTGAAATCTACGAGAGCGGCCACGACGTCACGGAGCTCCGCAAGCGCGTGGGCATGGTATTTCAGAAGTCCAATCCGTTTCCGAAGTCCATCTATGAGAACGTCGCCTACGGTCCGCGCCTCCAGGGCATCCGGAAGCGGTCGACGCTCGACGAGATCGTCGAGCGCAGCCTGAAGGGGGCGGCGCTCTGGGAAGAGGTGAAGGACCGCCTGGGAGAAAGCGCCCTGGGCATGTCCGGCGGCCAGCAGCAGCGGCTGTGCATCGCGCGCGCGGTCGCCGTCGAACCCGAAGTCCTGCTGATGGACGAGCCTTGCTCGGCTCTGGATCCGGTCGCCACCGGCAAGGTCGAAGAGCTGCTCTTCTCGCTCAAGGAACGCTACACGATCGTGATCGTGACGCACAACATCCAGCAAGCCGCGCGCGTGTCCGACGTGACGGCCTTCATGCTGATGGGCAACCTGGTCGAATTCGGCGCGGCCCGGCAGGTCTTTACCACCCCCCGGGATTCGCGAACGGAGGCGTTCATCAGCGGACGCTTCGGGTAGACCGCCGTTCGCTTCGCTCGAGCGAGGGAAGCGCTAGGAGGAAAAGGGAATGCGCCATTTCGACGAACAGATTCAGGAGATCCGGCAGAAGCTCGTCCGCATGGGCGGCCTGGCCGAGACGATGATCGCCTCGGCGCTCCGGATGCTCATCGAACGCGACGACCGCTATTACCGCGAGGTCACCGAGCGCGAGGAGCAGGTTAACGGGCTCCAGATCGAGATCGACGACATGGCGGTGCGCGTCACCGCCCTTCAGCAGCCCGTCGGCTCCGACGTCCGTTTTCTCTTCATGGCCGCGCGGATCACCTCCGAGCTGGAGCGGATCGGCGACCAGGCGATCAACATCTGCCAGAACGCCCAGCATTTGCTCAAGGCGCCGCCGCTCAAGCCCTTCGTCGACATCCCCATCATGGCGGAAATCGCCAAACGCATGGTCCGCGACAGCCTCGACGCGCTGATCCGCAAGGACGTCTCCATCGCGGAGCGGGTGCTGACCGAGGAGGACAAGGTCGACGCGTTCCGGGATCAGGTCTTCCGCGAGCTTTTGACCTACATGATGGCCGATCCGGCGACCATTCCACGGGCGCTCTCGCTGATCCTGATCTCCCGGAACCTCGAACGCGTGGGCGACCATGCGACCAATATCGCCGAAGAAGTCGTCTACTGGATCCAGGGGCGGGACATCCGCCACCATCACGAGGATCTGGCGGGCCTGGAGTCCAACGCGACCTGAGGAGGAAACGAATGGCTCGCGGGACCGTCCTGGTCATTGACGACGAGCGCGATTTGGTGAATCTCGTGAAGTACAACCTCGAGTCGGAAGGCTACGAGGTCCTGGGCGCGCTCGACGGCGAGTCGGGGCTCCATATCGCCCTGACGCGGTCTCCGGACCTCATTCTGCTCGACCGCATGATGCCCGGCCCCGACGGCATGGAGGTCTGCAGACGGCTGAGGCGCGAAGGACGCACCGCCCATGTTCCCGTCATCATGTTGACGGCCAAGGCCGGCGAAGAGGAGCGCGTTCAGGGGCTCGATGCGGGCGCCGACGACTACGTCACGAAACCGTTCAGCGTGAAGGAACTGATGGCGCGGGTGCGCGCGCGGCTCCGGCATCCTCCTTCCGGGCCCGACGTTCCGGCCGTCGTCCGGAACGGCGACCTCGTGGTCAACGAATCTCGCAAAGAAGTCACCTATGGCGGCCGGCCTCTGGTGCTGTCTCCGGCTGAGTTCCGCATCCTTCATTTCCTGGCGGCCTGCCCCGGCCGGGTCATGTTTCGCCGCTCCGTCCCGCCCGGGGAGGTGCTCTTCGGGCGGCTCGCCATTCGTCATGGCATGGTGACCCGCGACCAGGTGAGGGAAGTCCTGGCGATCCAGGACCGGGATCCCTCCCGAAAAATCGGCGAGCTGCTCTTCGAACGGTTCTACCTGTCCGCCGCCGGGCTCGATCGCATGCTCGATCTGCAGGTTCAGGCCTTCGGGGGACCGGACAACACCGGCGAGCTCCTGGGACGGCTCGTGGTCGAGCGGCGCCTCGCGACGGAGTTCCAGGTGCGCGACGCGCTGCGGCTGCAGGGACGCATGGTCGAGGCGGGGCTTTCTCCCGTGCCGCAGCTGGGCGAGATCCTGGTCAAGCGCGGCGTCCTGACGCGGGAGGCTTTGGCCGCAGCCCTGGAGCTTCAGAACTTCATGCACTACCGCTGCCCCCAGTGCGGGGCGCGGATCGGGATCCACCCGGAGCCTCAGCGGGCCCCGGTCATCTGCCCCCAGTGCCGCGCGGAGGTCCCCCAACTCTTCGCGAAGATGGCTACGGCGCTGCATCACGTGCTGGATGAGGCGACCGAGGCGCAGGCTGTGGACATCCCCGCCGACGTGTTGGCGGCGGCCGACGACCCGAAGAAGCAGTTCGGCAAGTATGTCCTCGTGACCGAGATCGGGCGCGGTGGCGCCGGCGTCGTGCACCGCGCCTGGCAGCGGGATTGCAACCGGCTCGTGGCGCTCAAGCAGCTGCCCCATGTCGACAACACCCTAGGAGCCGAGCAGCGGACCCCCTACGGCCACGCCGAAGCCGTGAAGCGCTTCTTCACGGAGGCCCGGGCGATCGCCGAACTCGACCATCCGAACATCGTTCCCATTCATGACTACGGCGTCGCGGAGCAGACCTTCTACTACACCATGCCGCTCATCGAGGGCGGCTCGCTCGACGCGATGCTCCACGGACCGGCGCCTTTCGAGGATGTCCTGCCCGCCCGCAATGTGCCGCTCCGGCTGAGCCTGGGGCTGGTCCGGTCGGTGGCGCGCGCCTTGGACTATGCGCACGCGCACGGGGTGGTCCACCGGGACATCAAGCCCGGGAATATCCTGATCGACCGGGACCAGAAACCCTGGCTGATCGACTTCGGCCTTGCGAAGGTGATGAGGCTGGGGGATCCGGCATATCTCAAGGGAATCATCCTGGGCACGCCGTACTACATGGCTCCGGAGCAGGCCGTCGGGGACATGGAACTGGTGGATGCGCAGTCGGACATCTACTCGCTGGGTGCGGTCCTGTATGAGCTGCTTTGCGGGCTGTATCCGTTCGCCGGGCTTCAGTCGGACCACGTGTTCGCCGAGCTTCTGACCCGGGCGCCGGATCCCCTGGAACAGATCGATCCCGGAGTACCGTCGGAATTGTGCCGGATCGTGCGGACGGCCATGGCCAGAGAGAAGAAGGATCGCTACACCAGGGCCGGCGAATTCGCGGAAGAGGTCGACGACTATTTGAAAAGTCTCGGATAGAGGGAGAGCCACATGGGCAAAGGACGCGTCCACATAGTCTACGACGAAGCCGAACTCCTCCTGCAGATGAAGCAGGCCATGGAGCGGGAATTCTTCCACGTCCAGGGCGCCTCTGGGGGCGAGGCTGGTCTGGCGGCCATCTTTGCCGATCCCCCCGATGCGGTCATCCTCGGCAATACCCGGGGAATGGACGGGCTGGAGCTCTGCCGCAAGCTGCGCACCGATGGCCGGACGAGCGGCCTTCCGATACTGCTCATCACCTCCGGCGGGGCCAACGACCGCGTGGTCGCCCTGGAAGCGGGCGCCGATGACAGCCTCGCCCGGCCCTTTGGGCTGCGCGAGCTGGTGGCCCGCTTGAAGGCGATCCTCCGCCGGTCGTCGTTCCGGCCGCCCGTGGAGGAAGTGCTGCAGGCTGGCGATCTGGTGATCGACATCGGCCGTCACCTGGTCACGTTCCGGGGCCGGCCCCTGACCCTGACCATGGCGGAGTTCAGCATCCTTCGATTCATGGCGACGAGGCCGGGCCGCGTCCTGCGACGCGTCGAGATCATCCAGGGCGCGCTGGGCAAGAACACGGACGGGATGAGCCGGACGATCGACGTCCATATGGCGGCGATCCGGCGCAAGCTTGGCCGCAATGCCGGATTCATCACGACGGTTCGGGGCGTGGGGTACAAGATCGCCGACGTCCTCCAGCCCGTGGGAGCGCGTGAGCGTTGAGGCGGGCCTTCACGATCGACTTACGTGGAGTTTATCCGGAATTTGCGGCGAGCGGGCAGGATGGCCGAAGGAGGAATGACAATGCCCAAGCTGAAGGAAGCGACAAAGGCCCAGGCCCGAAAGATGCGCTTTGCCGTCCGGCTGCCGGAGGCCGACGAGGTCGCCCTCACCGGCGATTTCACCCGATGGAGCTCCGAAGGGATTCCCTTGCACCACGACGGCCAGGACGAGTGGTATACGCACCTCGAACTCGTCCCCGGCGACTATCAGTACCGCCTTCGGGTGGACGGCCAGTGGCGCGACAACCCCGAGGCCGCCCGGAAGGTGCCCAACCCCTTCGGGACGCAGAATTGTGTCCTGACCGTCCCGTAAGGGCGTCGGTTTAAAGGACTCCGCTGGATCTTCCATTAAGGCGGTGTTAAGCTGGCGTAAAATCGATTGACGGATCCCAGCATCGAGGCTCTGATGGCCGTTCCCATGGCCGAATCTGAACTCTTCCTCAACCGCGAGTTGAGCTGGCTCGAATTCAACGCCCGGGTCCTCGAGGAAGCCCGGGACACCCGGCGACCGCTCCTGGAGCGGCTCAAGTTCCTGGCCATCTTCAGCTCCAACCTGGACGAATTCTTCATGATCCGGGTAGCCGGTCTCCAGCAACGCGACCCCAACGAGGTCTCCAGCTCGGAGTCCGGCGACCGTACCACGACCGCGCAGATCCTGTCGTCCATTTCCTCCCGGACGCACCAGCTGGTCGCCGACCAGTACCGGCTGCTCCGCGAGGAGGTGCTCCCCGGCCTCGAAAAGGAAGGCCTCCAGCTCCTGCGGGCCGTGGAGGTTTCCGGTCGCGAGGCCGAAAAGCTGGACTACCATTTCTCCCGGGACATCCAGCCCGTCCTGACTCCGATGGCGATCGATCCGGCCCATCCGTTCCCGCATATTCAGAACCGCCAGCTCTACCTGGCGGCGCTCCTTCGCGCGAAGGGTCAGAACCGCCTTCGCGCGCCGAAACTCTGCCTGGGCATCGTTCCCGTCCCGGCGCTCCTGTCGCGCTTCGTCCGGGTGCCTCCGGACGGCGGCCGTGACGCCTTCGTCACGCTGGAGGATCTGATCGGCCGCCATCTGGAGACCCTTTTCGGGGGATTCGAGGCGAAGGAGTGGACGGTGTTCCGGCTGACGCGCGACCAGGATTTCGAGCTCTCCGAGCAGGACTCGGAGGACCTCGTGAAGCAGATCCAGTCCGAGCTGGCCAAGCGGCGTCGCGGCCTGGAAGTGCGTCTTGAAATCGGGAAGGGCGCGACGGAGCGTCTGAAGGAGGCGCTGCTGAAGCAGTTCAGCCTCGACCAGGAGGACATTTACGAGGTCGATGGGCCGCTGAATCTTGCGGCGTTCTGGTCGTGGGTCGCCCTGCCCGGCTATGCCGCCTTCCGGGAGCCCGCCGTGACGCCGCAGGTGTCGGACCGGGTCCACCGCCACAAGGGGGACCTCTTCTCGCTGATCCGCTCGGGGGACGTCCTCCTGCACCATCCCTACGAGAGCTTCGATACCGTGGTCGAGTTCATCGAGCAGGCGGCCGCCGACCCCAACGTGCTCGCGCTCAAGCAGACCCTGTACCGAGCCGGCCGGAACTCCCCGATCGTGACGGCGCTGGCCCGCGCCGCCGAGCGGGACAAGCAGGTCACGGTGTTGATCGAGCTCAAGGCCCGCTTCGACGAAGAGGCGAACATTGAATGGGCGCGAACGCTGGAGCGGGCCGGCGCCCACGTCGTTTACGGTCTTCCCGGACTGAAGACACATTGCAAGGTCGCGACGGTCGTCCGCCGCGACCCTGACCGCCTCCGGCGCTATGTCCACCTCTCTTCGGGCAACTACAACCCGGCGACGGCGCGCATCTATACGGACGTGAGCCTGATGACCTGCGACGAAGTCCTGGGCGAGGACGCCGCCGCGCTCTTCGACATGATGACCGGCTACGTGCAACCGGTGCGCTGGAACAAAATGCGCGTCGCGCC
>DATGFI010000394.1:0-2166 GCA_035309205.1 Planctomycetota bacterium
CGACGTCCTCCGCCAGCTCGTCTCGCACTTTGGCGCAACGGTCGTCCTCAGCACCGCTACTCAGCCGACATCCGGTCGGCGTGAGTTGGCCTGGCTCGATGAGGCCCGCGACCTCGTGCCTGACCCCGGGCGGTTTTTCGCCGAGTTGGAACGTGTGACGTGGCATTTGACCGGCGAGCCCTGGGGACCAGAGCGGGTGGGCGCTGAGCTGGCTCGGAGTCCTCAAGCTCTCGCGATCCTGAACACGCGGAAAGAGGCGATGAGAGTCCTCGCGGCGTCCCCATCCGACTCCCACCATCTGTCCACCCTCATGTGCCCGGCCCATCGGCGGGACGTTCTGGCGAGGGTCCGAAGCGACCTGCAGGAAGGAAAGCAGTGTCGCGTGGTGAGCACGCAGGTCGTCGAAGCGGGTGTGGACATCGACTTCCCGGTTGTGCTCCGAGCTCTCGGCCCCCTCGACAGCATGATCCAGGCCGCCGGCCGCTGCAACCGCGAAGGACGCCTCGATCGAGGCACGGTGGTCGTCTTCGAGGGCGGACAGTTGCCATCCGGCTTCTACTGCACGGCGACGAGTGTGACCAAGTCGCTGCTTGGGGAAGGGCCCGTGGACCTCAACGACCCCGAGGTTGCCGGCCGCTACTTCTGCAGCCTATACAGCAACGTGAACACGGATCGGGAACGGGTCCAGGAGGCACGCAGAAGATTCGGTTACGAGGAAGTGGCCAACCGATTCAGGATGATCGAGGATGAGGGGACGCCGGTGGTGGTGAGAGCCTTTGGCCAAGCCGCAGACGTGATCGATTCCCTGGACCGGAGAGCCGAACTCGGGACGTCTAGGCAGGTGTGGAGAGATCTGCAGCCTTACACTGTGAATTTGCGCCGGGCGGAGCTAGAGCTGAGCAGGGGGAGGGGATGGCTCTCCGAGGGTGGAGTCCTGACCGTCTGGACAGGTCCCTACGACGAACGATTTGGCGTCGGAGCCGTACTCATGGAGGAGATGGATGCTTCACCCACCGCTTGAGGTCAAGGCCTGGGGCGATCTCGCCTGCTTCACCCGACCCGAGATGAAGGTCGAACGAGTCTCGTATCCGGTCATGACGCCGTCCGCCGCTCGTGGACTGCTAGAAGCGATCTTCTGGAAGCCGGAGTTCCGGTGGTTGGTTCGGGAGATCTGGGTCCTGAAGCCGATCCGGTTCTTCTCGATGCTGCGCAACGAGGTCAACGCGAAGGCTTCCTCCTTGGCCGCACGCGGCTGGTCATCCGGAGATGGCTATTTCGCCGAGGAGGATCGGGCCCAGCGGCACACACTCGCCTTGCGTGACGTCGAGTACGTTATCCGAGCCGACATCGAGGTGAAGGAGGGTGTCGGTGAGGACGTGGCCAAGTTCCGGGACCAATTCCGACGCCGGGTGGGCCGTGGCGCCTGCGCATTCACGCCCTATTTCGGGTGCCGAGAGTTCGTGGCAAGCTTCGGCCCACGATTGGACGGGGACCGGCCAGCAGACATCACGCAGGATCTTGGCAGGATGCTGCTCGACCTGGATTACGCGGATGGGTCGAGTAGAGCCGCACCCCATTTTTTCGAGGCCCAACTCGAGTCAGGCGTCTTGCGAGTGCCCATAGTCTCGCGAGTCCGGGCCTGAGATGCTGCTCCAAGAGCTTCGCAAGCTGGCGGACTCAGGACTTGAGCTGCCCCGTGAGGGATATGAGAGGCGCCGGGTTCGGTACAAGATCAGGTTGGACAGGAGCGGTCGTTTTTTGGCACCGTTAGTGGACCTCGCGGAGGGACCCAGGGCGCCCGGCAACCGGGGAATGGAGATGGAGGTCCCCGTCGCGGTACGAACCGTCGCAATCCGGCCGCTTCCATTCGCAGATGGGCCGGACTACCTATTCGGCCTCGCTCCTCCGGATGCCGATGCCAAGAAGAGAGAGCGAGCCGCAAAGTGTCGCGAAGCATTCCTGAACCTGGTTGACGAATGTGAGGGCGCGACCGGGCTCCCGGAGGTCGCGGCGGTGAGGAGCTTTCTCCGCAGCGGGGCGATCCCGGCTGACCTCGATCCGAAAGCAGACCTCCTGACCTTCGAGGTAGATGGACGGCTGCTGGTGGATCTGCCCGAGGTGGCCAGCTTCTGGGCCACCCGGGTCGCATCCAACCCCCGAGCCAGG
>DATGFI010000395.1:0-2546 GCA_035309205.1 Planctomycetota bacterium
CTTCAAGATCAGCCCGGACACGTGGACGCATTTCGCCGCCTACTGGAAGAGCAACCGCTACGCCGACCTGGCGATGCTGGTCGACGGCTTCTCCGATCCCCAGGCGAAGTTCATGCACTACACCGGCCCGGGCGGCTCGGAGCTCATGACGACCCTGAGCGGCGCGCTCACGCCCACCTCCACCTCGATCTCCCTCAAGAATTCCGGGATCCTGCCCTCCGCCAGCGAGTTGACCCCGATCCAGATCGGGAACGAGGTCATCCTCTACAACCAGTCGGCCGGGACCGTCGTCCGCGGGGCCCGCGGCACCGCCGCGCTGGACCATCCTTCCCAGGCGACGGTCTCGCTCTTCGGCTATTCGAGCAAGATCCGGAACGGCCAGGTGGTCGTGAACTGGCCCCCGGGCGTCAATTACTCGCAGACCTTGAGCTTCGACCGGATCCCCAGGACGAATGCCACCCTCTCCTACAACTTCGGTCTGGCCCCCCAGGCCACCGTCTGCGGCGACAAGCAGGACCCGATCACGATGGTCTGGGAGATCAACCCCACCGCCACGCAGGTGGGCGTGGTCACGCCGAACATCATGGACTATCCCGACCAGGGCTACATCCGCATCGACAACGAGGTGTTCTTCTATACGGCCCGGTCGGCGGGAGGCGTGCCCGGAACCATGCCGCCCTCCTCGGCGAAGTTCACCGGGCTGACCCGGGCCATGTTCGGGAGCGTCGCGGCGACGCACCAGACGGGCAGCGCCGTCAGGATGTGGTCGGTGGCCGCGACGAATCTGAACAACTATCCTCAAATCGCGATCGTCCAGGTGGGCAACGAGTGGTTCGGGCCGGTGCAGAAGGACCCTTCGGGCAAGAACTTCTGGGTCGGCTTCATGAACGGCCCGGCCCCGGTCAACTTCGAGCGCGGATACAACTGCCTCTTCTCGATCCCTTCCAGCCATTCGGCGGGGGACAAAGTGCTGCCGACCTTCCTCGGCCGCGACGTGAACGCCATCCCCTCCGCCACCCTGGCGAGCATGGGGGCGGGGGACCGCGTGACCCTGGTCGACGGGACGAACCAGAAGGCGGTGGCCCGCGTCCAGCGGACGAGCACCGATCCTCAGCCGCAGGGCATCCCCGGCTGGGCAGGATCCTTCCAGATCGTGGGCGGTGCCGCCAGCCAGATCGCCGCGCTCAATGACTTCGTCACCCGAGACTGGGTGGCCGACGACCTGCACTGCCGGCTCCTGAAGTTCCCTTCAGGCGAACTGCTGAGCCGCGCGTGGCTCGACACCGCCAGCCCCCAGGTGACCATCGGCCCCGTCGCCGGCCAGATCGATGAGCTGAAGGCCTTCGCGGACGCCAAGGGCCGCATCCGGCTCGCCCAGCAGGCGGGAGTGGGAGACAACAAGCTCATCGTCAATCACACGACCATCCCCTTCTGGCAGAACGGGGGCCTGATGAAGATCGGCGACGAGTATGTGGGCTACGGGTCCTGGGTGGACACCGGCAGCGAGGGGGACATTTCGCAGGTGAAACGCGGATGGCTGAATTCGACCGCGGAACTGCACGACCTGGGGGACGTCAGTTTCTACCTTCCCTGGGTGCCGGTCGCGGCGCTCTCGGGGGACGTGTCCCAGACCGACAAGGTCATCCACCTGAAGCAGCATCTGTCGGGCGATCCCCAGAAATACCGCTCCGGCTACGTCCTCCTCGACAACGAGATGGTCCTCTTCCAGTGGAACGGCACCGACGGGCTGACTCTCAGCATGCCGCCGCGGATGGACGGCCAGCGGGGCCTCTACCGGGGAATGTTCGGCACCCCGGAGGCCAGCCATTCCGCGTCCAACTGCCTTGCGTACGGGATCCCGTTCCGCGTCTGGGACACCTACAAGGCTCGCGAGTTCGACAACTCCATGGTCTATTTCCAGTGGTCGACGCAGCTCGACCTGGCGCACTGGAACAGCTACCTGTGGCGGCAGACCCTGCCGCAGGGCGAGAAGAACATCGTCGTCCACGGCCTGGCGAGGATCGACGGGAAGGGCGATTTCTGGGATCCTCCGGGCATGAACGACCTGACCCTGCTCGTCGACTCGGTCGCGGGCGGCGGCGTCCTCAACCGCACCGGCCACCAATACGACGCGGGCCAGTTCGACGTGCGATTCTACGTCGAGTACAAGCCCGGATCCTTCGACGCGCAGAATCCGCGCGGCGCCGAGTCGTGGAAGCGGGCCCCCAAGATCCAGGAGATCCAGGTCGAATACGACCGCCCCGTCCAGACGCTGCACCATGAAGACCGCTGAGCGGAAGTCCGGGGGCGAGGGCGGGAAGGCTTCGGCCGGTGCTCGCCCCTCCGCGGGCCGGCGCATCCCCGCGGGCATGACGCTGATCGAGCTCCTGGTGGCGTTCGTGGTCCTGCTCATGCTGATCGCCGCGCTCGTGACGCTCACCACGCGAAGCCTGGAGACCTGGACGTCGGGCGAGGCCCGCAAGGACATGTACGACCGGGCCCAGGTCGCGATCGATCTCATTTCGGCGGACCTCCGGAATCTCTAC
>DATGFI010000396.1:0-4775 GCA_035309205.1 Planctomycetota bacterium
CGATCCCGTCCCCTCCTCTCGCGAGCGGTCCCTGCCTTGCATTCCCCGAAGCTCCAGATCTTATTGACCCGCCCAATCTCCTGATGGAGAATCCCACGATCCAGGGGTTCCAAAACCGGACCAATATCGGACAAGGTCAGAATTCGGAGGAGGCCGCGGGGTGGCCCCTCCTTCAAGATCCTGCCGGAATCGGACCGGGCGCCGCTGCCCGCGCCCGGGAATGCGGAGAGGAATCTTTCCATCCTCAGGAGATTCGACCAATGAAGCTGGCGCTACGCATTGCAGGCATCGCCCTGGCGGCCTTCGGGTTGCCGGCTTGCGGGGTTTCGGGCGACGGCACTTTGAATCCGACCGTGGCGCCCGCCAGTCCGGCGGACGTGAAAGCGCTATCCGGCAATCAGTCCGTTACGCTTTCCTGGACGGCGTCGGCCCTGGGCTCCTCCTATTCGGTTTGGCGAGCCCCTTCGCCGGGCGGGCCGTTCGTTTCGATATCAGTTCCGGGACAGTTCGCGACGCCCACCTCCTACCAGGATCTGGGTCTCTCCAATGGGACCCCCTATTACTACCTGGTGAAGGCCAGCAATGCCTTTGGAGAAAGCGAGCCTTCGGGGATCGCGAGCGCCTCGCCCGGATTCAAAGCGACGGCCATCGCTGCCGGAGGCAGCTTCGGCATGGCGCTCCTGGCGGATCAATCGATTTGGGCGTGGGGCGACAATCACTTGGGCCAGCTGGCCAATCCATCGGCGATTTCGACCAACAATCCCCCCCTTCAAATCCCGACTTTCCAGCACGTCGGCGCAATCGCGGCAGGCAGTTCCATCGGTCTTGCGCTGCTGGGCGACGGCACCGTGTGGGAGTGGGGCGTGAGGGGGGAACCGGTCCAGGTACAGGATCTGACCGGAGTCATCGCAGTGGCTGCAGGATCGATCGATCCGGTCAAGAATCTCTCGAACTTGGCTTATTCTAGCTTGTTGGGGCTTGCCTTGAAGTCCGACGGCACGGTGTGGTCATGGACCTGGTCGGGCTCGGGCGTACCGGTTCCAGGTGCGGTCACCCAGGTTCAGACTCCGCCGGGGATCACGGCGATCGCGGCGGGCCCCAATTTCGGCCTGGCCTTGCGCAACGATGGCACCGTTTGGGGCTGGGGAGACAATACGACCGGTCAGACAGGCAACGGGGATTCCATCCCTTCGTCGACGTCGCCCCCTCCCGTCACGACCCCCGCTCAAGTCGTCAATCTGACGGAGGTGACGGCCATCTCGGCGGGAAGAGGTTTTGGCCTGGCTCTTCGTAAGGACGGCTCGGTGTGGGCCTGGGGGGACGACACGGTTGGTCAGCTGGGGGATGGATCCTCGAGTGCGCCGTTCATCGTGACAATTCCGACGCAGGTCCTGCTTCCGGTGGGGTCCGTGATGACCTCCATTTCAGCGGGTGCGTACCACGGCTTGGCGCTCCGTTCCGACGGCACGGTGTGGGCTTGGGGAGACAACATCGAAGGGGAACTCGGCGCCGGATTGGCGAGCACGGTCCCTGTCCGGAACCCCGTCCAAGTCCAGAATCTCACGCAGGCGACGGCGATTGGCGCGGGCACCAGGTGGAGCATGGCCGTGTTTGACGGCGGCTCGGTCTGTACCTGGGGGCAGAATGATCTGGGACAGCTGGGGACTGGCCAAGGGGAGGACTATTCCAACCCCAGACAAGTGAGCAATCTGACCGGTGCAACGGCACTTTCGACGGGAGGTGCCTTCAGCATGGGGCTGCGCACCGGAGGCTCTCTCTATGCGTGGGGGGATAACACCACCGGCGAACTCGGGCAGGGGAGCCATCTCGCGGAATCGCCACTTCCCGTCCAGGTCGTTCCGTCGTCGACGGGGTTCACCGCGATAAGCGCGGGACCCGGCTTTGGCCTGGCCCTCCTCTCCAACGGCAATGTCTTTGCGTGGGGAAACAACAGCTCCGGGGAACTCGGAAATGGATCGACGAGCACGACTCCCGTAACCTTCATGGGGGCGGTGGGCCTGCCCGTAGGATCGGTGTGTACGGCGGTCAGCGCCGGAGGAAACTTTGGACTGGCGCTCAGATCCGATGGCAGCGTCTGGGCCTGGGGGGACAACACCTTCGGTGAAGTCGGGAATGGAACCACCAGCACGACCCCCGTAACGACGCCCGTTCAGGTGAGCTTTCCCGTCGGCTCGGTTGTCACGGCGATCAGTGCCGGACCGGATTTTGCCTTGGCGCTGCTCTCGGACGGGAGCGTCTGGGCCTGGGGAAACAACACTGGGGAACTCTGTACGCAACCGGCCAGTAGCGTGCCGCTGAGCACGCCGGCTCCGGTCGTCTTCCCGACGGGGACGGCGGCGACGGGCATCTGCGCCGGGGGAGGGCTGTACCACATCGGATTGCTTCAGCAAATGTCCCGCTTTGGATTGGCGCTCCGATCCGACGGCAGCGTGTGGGCGTGGGGGGACAATACCGACGGGGAGCTCGGAAGCATTGCCAAAGCAACTGCTCCGGCTCCGGTGCCGCTGCCCGACGGATCGGTATTCACGGCCATGGCCGCAGGGGCCCATTTTGGCGTCGCGCTCCGATCCGACGGGACGGTCTGGGGTTGGGGAGAAAACCAGTTTGGCCAACTGGGTCCCGATTTGAGCCCGAACCTTACCCCGTCCCAGGTGCCGGGTCTTTCCGGGGTGACGACCGTGGCCGCGGGCGGCGACTCCCTCCTGGTGATCCTCACGAGCCAGACGGTCTGGGGTTTGGGAGTCAATTCTTCTGATCAGCTGGGGACGCCCTTTTTTGGCTTCTTGCCGTTCCCTGTGATCATCTCCCATTGAGGACCGGCGTCTGGATCGCCAGGCTCGGAAGGCCGGAGTGAGAGGTCTTCACTCCAAGGCTTGAAGCCTGCGATCCTTGAACCTCCCTCGTCCCTCATCAGAGGTCCTCCTTCGGGGTCTCGACGCGGCCCCCCAAGGCAAGCGCAGGTTCCGGGATCCCTCTCCCGTCGGTCCGCCTGAGGGGACGTCAAGCGACGGGGGGCTTTTCCGGGGCAGGCGCCGGAAGATTCGGCTCGCCGAAAGTCGAGGAATCCGCCGGAGGCGGCGCCGAGGTCTCCGCCGTCGGGGCCGCCTGGGTTGGCGATTCCGCTTCGACCGGCTCCGGGGGGGGCTCGTCGATCGCCCGGACCTGGATGTCGCCGAAGACGACTTCCTGGGTGACGGAGACCTTCTGGCCCTTGGCGAGCTGGAGCAGGGCGAGGAAGGTGCCGAGGATCGAGGTGCGGTCGGGGGATTCTCCCAGGAGCTCGGAGAGGCTCGTGGTTTTCTTCTGGGTGAGGGTGTTGAGGATCCGATCGATGAAGATCTCGAGCGGCACGTCGCGGTACAGGATCGACATGAGGGCATCCAGGCGCGTGCCCTTGAGCGCCTTGCTGTAGAGCAGAACCAGATCCCAGAGTTCGAGGTTCCGGAGGGGTTCCTGCTCGGTCTCCCCTTCGATCTTGATGCGGGGGCGGCCGTACTTCTGGGCCCGCTCGGCCATGCGCTCGTCGAGGCCGCGGGCGCGGTCCTTGAAGCGCTTGTAGTCGAGCAGCTTCCGGATGAGCTCCAGGGAAGCGTCGCCTTCTTCTTCCTCCTCCTCCTCTCCGGGGGCCGGGGTCAGTTCCGGCGGCGCGATGGTTCGGGACTTGATGAGCAGGAGCTGGGAAGCGAGCGTGAGGAAGTTTCCGGACAGGTCGATGTCCCGACGCTCCATGGCGGTGAGAAACGAGATGTATTGTTCGCAGGCGCGGGCGAGGGCGATCGCGGTGATGTCGACCTCGGTTTCTTTGACGAGGTGCAGGAGGAGATCGAGCGGCCCGTAGTAATTGTCGAGCTGGACTTTGTACTCCGCGACCTCAGGCATGGATCCCCTCTCTCTATCCCCTCGGGCGGCACCTGCCGGACTCCCGTACTATAGCACACCTTTTCAGGCTTTGAAGACCGCTTTTCTCACTTCCTTCATGGTGGCTTTGGCGACGCTTCGGGCGCGTTCGTTCCCCCGCGCCAGGATCGCGTCGAGCTTCCCGGGATCGGCCAGCAGCTCCTTGCGGCGCTCCTGGATGGGGCCGAGCCAGTCCACCATGTGCTTGGCCAGCTCGGCCTTGCATTCCACGCAGCCGATCTTCGCGGTCCTGCAATCGGCGTCGATCTGGGCGACGCGGTCCTTGGCGTTCAGCATTCCGTGAAAGGAGAAGACGTTGCAGACCAGGGGATTTCCCGGATCGCTCCGCTTTTTCCGATTGGGGTCCGTGAACATCCCCTTCACCTTCTTCTCGACGGATGCCAGGTCCTCGGAGAGATCGATGGTGTTGCCGTAGCTCTTGGACATGCGGCGGTTATCGAGACCCATCAGGCGCGGGGTGGGCGTGAGCTTGCCGGCGGGTTCTGGGAAGATGCCCTCGCCGTAGTGGGAGTGGAAGCGGCGGACGATCTCGCGGGTGAGTTCGAGGTGGGGCATCTGGTCCTCGCCGACAGGGACCACGTTGCCTTTATAGAGCAGGATGTCGGCGGCCTGAAGGACCGGGTATCCGAGGAAGGCGTAGTTGTCGACGCCCTTGTCGGCCAGCTGCTCGCGGGCCTCCTTGTAGGTCGGTACCCGCTCCAGCCAGCCCAAGGGGGTGAGGCAGGAGAGGATCATGTTGAGCTCGAGGTGTTCGGGGATTTCGGACTGGACGAAGACGCAGGACTTTTCCGGATCGACGCCGGCGGCGATCCAGTCGGCGGCGATCTCGCGGATGT
>DATGFI010000397.1:0-3363 GCA_035309205.1 Planctomycetota bacterium
TGCTGGTTCCGTAAAATCCTGCACTGAGAATTCCGGAAATTCCTGCACTCGAGTCACGCCCGGGCACGCGCCTTGCAAGGAGGCGTCCCCCGTTGCCCGGAAGGTTCGACAGAGGAGGAAATCTCGGTAACGATCCCTCCCCGCTGGGGGCCTAGCTGGCCGGCGGGGAGGACGGAACGTGTATGACGCCATGAAGAGACACGAGGTACAGGTCTTGAAGAAGGCCGGACTGACGATGGACCAGATCGCCAAGCAAACCGGGATGTCGCGCCGGTCCGTGGCGGTCATCGCCAAGGAGCCTTCCGTCGAGGAACTCGTTCGCAAGTCCCTCGACCGCGACGGGAAGGTCGGGCGTCCATCCACCGCGTTGCCGTTCGCCGCCGAGGTCCAGGAGATCTTCAAGACCGATCCGGATCTCCCCACCGTCGAGGTCCTCCGCCGCGTTCGGCTCAGGGGCTACACCGGTGGGAAGACCGCGCTCTACCAGCTCGTCTCGACGCTTCGGCCGCGGCCCGTCGAGCCGGTCGTGCGCTTCGAGGGGGTCGCGGGAGAATTCTCCCAGCACGACTTCGGGCACGTTCGGGTGAAGTACATCGACGATCGCACCGAGATGATCCACTTCTTCGCGTCGCGCCTGAAGTGGTCGCGCCTTCCTGCCGTCACCATCGTTCCCAACGAAGCGCTCGAGACCCTGGTCCGGACGCTGCTCGATCACCTGGCCGGCTGGGGTGGCCAACCCCTGGTCCTCGTGTTCGACAACCCCAAGACGATCGCCCTTAGGCATGACGGGCCGCTCATCGAGTGGAACCCCACCTTCGCCCAGGTCGCGATCGATCTGGGCGCCGGCATCGAGCTCTGCACCAAAGGCCGCGGTCAGGAAAAGGGTTCCGTTGAGAACCTCGTCAAGTGGGTGAAGAATTCCTTCTTCAAAGTCCGTCGCTTTCACGACCGCGACGATCTGGAGCGTCAGCTCGCCGAGTGGCTCCATGAGGTGAGCACCCAGCGTCCCTGCCGGGCGACCAAGGTGATCCCGGCGGTCCGCTTCGAGGAGGAGAAGAAGCGACTCCGCGTTCTCCCCGTCTCTCCCGAGGACTACGCGCTCCGGATCCCGATCACCGTCGGCCCCACCGGGCACGTCGACTACGACGGCGTCCGCTACTCGATGCCGGCGCGCGCGATGGGGATCCCCGGAACCCTCTACCTCTATAAGGACCGCGTTAAAGTGGTGGCCGGGCCCCATAGCGCCGAACATCCCCGGAGGCCCGAGACACCCGGTATCTCCTGGCGCCCCGAGCATCGGGCCGAACTCCTCACCCACGTCGCCGGCGAGCGCGGGAAGCTCTACCTCAAGCGCCAGCAGCTCTTCGAGCTGGGGCCTGACGCGGTGGACTTCCTGACCGAGATCGTTCACGCGCGGCGCTTCGGGTGGAAGAGCGACGTCGAGAAGCTCTACGACCTGCTGGGCCAGGTCGGGGCACCCCGTCTCCTCGGCGCCGTCCGCGAGGCCGCGCGCCGCCGGCTCTTCGGCGCCGAATATGTCGCCCAACTCGTGAGGGATCCCGCATGAAAAGCTCGCTCCCCGAAGGCCTCGACCTCGACGCGATGCTCCGCCGCCTCCACCTCCCGACGGTGCGGCGGCTCTACGCCCAGCTCGAGACGCGCGCGGAGGAGGATCAGCTCTCCTTCCGCGACTACCTCACGCTCCTCATCGCCGAGGAGATCGCCCACCGGACGCAGACCCGGATTCAGCGCGCCGTCCGTCGCGCGAAGTTTCCGTTCCTCAAGACGATTGAAGAGTTCGACTGGACCTTCCAGAAATCCATCGAGCAGCGGCTCTTGGGAAGCTACCTGGGTCCGGAGCTCGTCAGCGAGGGTCGCGGAGTGGTCTTCTCCGGCCCTACGGGCACGGGGAAGACGTCGCTGTCGATTGCGATCGCCTACCGTGCGATCCAGAACGGCTTCGAGGCCTACTTTACGACCGCCAACGAACTCATCCACGAGCTCTCTGTCGCCAGCCGTGACGGACGCCTCGCCGAAGCACTCCATCCCCTGGTCTCTGTCCCGGTCCTCGTGATCGACGAGGTCGGCTACCTCGTCCATCCACCTGATGCGGCCAACGTGCTCTTCCAGGTCGTCAACGAGCGCTACCTCAAACGCCGACCCATGATTTTCACGACGAATAAGCCGATCGACGCCTGGGGACAGGTCCTTCACGATCCGGATCTCGCCGAGGCGATCCTCGACCGCGTCCTCGAGCGCGGGCGCGTCATCAACCTCCGCGGTCCGTCCTACCGGCTCCGACACCTTCAGCAGGATCAGGATTTCCGGAAATCAGGAGGCAGGTCTCGCTTCGAGGTGAACTCTGAAAAGGCCGTGCCTGGCCCTGGGGAGAGGGGGAAACCGTCCCCCGTCGACAGTGCAATAATTTCCGGAAAACGAGTGCAGGAATTTCTGGAACCTACAGCCGAGCGACCGCCTTTAGATCATTGTACTGACGATGTTCTCTCCACTCCCCTCCGAACCCCCACTTCCCAATAAGATCCGGAAGTAGGGCCCGGAAGACCACGAAGGCCAGTACAGCGATGATCACGAGGAGCCAAGGGACCCATTGGAACGATGAAACCTTTTCATCCGTGGGCGGCTCGAAGCCTGGGACGTCGGCGCTGGATTCTCTGAGTCATCCATGAAGGACCATCCGTTTGTGTTGTTCTCGCGCCTTCGCCCTCGACTTCCAGTGTCCATTTACAGGCCAGCGAAATCCATCATCGAGGCTATTGCCTCTCGAATGCTGAAGTCTCCCCCCATGCGCTGTGGACCGTAAGCCGGTTTTGCTGAAACGTTTCGATGATGCTCGTCGTGTCCCGGTTGCGAAGGTTCTCATTCTCCGCCTTCAGGACTTTCATCGTGATTACGTTGCCGTTGATGGACCAAGTCCCTTGAATGGTACCGGAGGCACCCTGAGAAAGAGTGTTACTAATGAACCCCCTCGGCCGTAACTGGGCGACGAACGTGTCGTCGGCACGAAAAGACACGGTCTCTTTCATGTCCCCGACGGTGCCTTGCCAAGTGCCTACCAGGGTCGCACGGAACCTGGCATCAGGAATGGGTGGGGGAGGTGGGGAACAGGAGGAGACGCTCCAGGCGATCATCATCCACAGGGTCTTCTTTAGGCGAGCATGGTTTCCCAAGGCTCTTCTTCTCGCGATCACGGTTAGGGTGCAGCAATTGGCCTGCCATGAAGAGCAATTGCATCCCGTGCGGGTGACGAGTATTCGCCTATTCTGGGTACTTGGTTAGGCCGGCCGATCCCCATGATTCGGGGTGAGCGGATCCACCCATGAAGCTCCATTGTGAACGGTGCTT
>DATGFI010000398.1:0-9407 GCA_035309205.1 Planctomycetota bacterium
CCCAATTTCACTCTGCTTGAGGATCTGTCCCGTCCGGAGCGCGGCCATCTGCATGAGCCGGCGAAAGCCGATCAGGTCCGCCACTTGGGCCAAACTTCGGACGTCGCGCTCGAGGTAGGTCTGTTCGAAGCCCCGAAACCAAAGAGCAGGGTCCGCATCCGGTGCGAGACAGACGGGAGGCATTCCCCCCCGAAGAATTTCGTCGGACCCGACAGCGGCAAAGGGTCCCCGGGGGATGGACGGAGCGGCCGGCCCCTGCGAAGAGGAAGGGGGAAGGGCACTAAAGAACGTATGGATAAATGGCGCCCGATCCGTCTGCCCGCCAATCTCGCGGCGGTCAAGCGGGTGCAAGTTGAAATAGACGGCCCGGCCCGCCAGGGATTCCGAAAGGTTTCGGAGAAGAAGGAAATTCGCGGATCCGCTTAGAAGGAAGCGGCCAGGACGGCGGTCGCGGTCAATTTCTTTCTTGAGCGTTGGGAACAGCTCTGGGCATTTCTGCGCCTCGTCGATCGTCAGGGGATCTTTCCCGGCAAGAAGCGCCTCTGGATTCTCTTTCGCCGCCTCGAGCTGGGCGAAGTCATCGAAGGTGATGTACCGACGATCCTTGAAGCGGGAGTCCTCGCGGAGAAGGGTCGTCTTCCCGGTTTGCCGCATACCGGTCACGGCCACGGCCGGCATCTGCCGGAGTGCTTGGGCGACGGGCTGGGCGAGTTCTCGGGGCTTGTACGTTGTCATAACGTAACATTATACGTTAGCTTATGACAAAGCGCAAGTCCGCTACTTCACCATAGGAATGGCTATCGCGAATCCCGAGACTTATGAGGCCTGCGAGGATGCTTGAGCCCGCTTGTGTATGCGCCTGGACGACGAAGGCTGCAGACGAGCAGGAGAACAGGCTACTGATTCCATTTCCCAAGAAGAAGAATCCCAAGCACCCTAGAACAGAATACTCCAAGCAAGGCGAGCCTCTTGCGCAGGAGCAGATCGAACCACAGAACCAAGTAAGCGGTGTTCAGAAATCCGATCCACTGGCACGAGTCAATACCCGTTCTCGGATCCGTCGCGCTCATCCGCTCGCCCTTGCGCGAATTGCAATGCGGACAGGATAAGGCGTAGTTCGATTCCCGGTCCGTCCCGCCACCGGCTCTCGGAACGACGTGCTCGACGTGAAAGACGGCTCCCGATAGAGCTTCCGGAAGGTGGCAGTATTCGTACCGCCCCCCGGCTCTCCACCGGATCAGGTCTCTTTTGGAAGTCACCCTCTCTCCCCGTTGACTCCCGGTGTCAGGATCTCAAGGCCGTGGCGTGCCGGGCGCGTGCCAGAAGCTTGGCGTTCCGGAGCGTGAGGCGCTCCGCCTCATCGACCAGGTGAGCCAGCTCGCGCCGCTCCCGGTCGCCGAGCGCACCCTGGGACTGGCGCTCCAGAAGCGCGTCCAGACGCCGCTGCTGAGATACGGTGAGCCTCTCCAGGCTCGGCCGCGCCGCCTCGAAGGAGACGAGCTCCGAAAGATCGACCTGGAGCACTTCGCAGACTTCGCCCGCCACCGCCATGTCCAGGCGCTCGATCGGCACCGTCGGATCGCTGAGGCGATAGAGCGTTTTGGGATTGAGGCGCGCGCCGCGGCGACCGAGCCGGCGACCCAGGTCGGCGACGGACATCTTCCGATCGGCGAGGATCTTGCCCAGCCGGGAATAAGCCCTGAGGGGAACGGCACGTTCTTCCGTGGAAACCTCCGTATACACGGTACTAACCTTGTACACGGATGGTACCCGACCCGCCGTCGAGGTTCAAGGGCGACGGGGGCAACGAAGCTTCGACCGTGGATGGCACCGCTCGACCACCGCGCGCAGCTCCGCGCGGTCGAAGCCGGTGTAGCGGGCGGTGTTCTTGAGGTCGGCGTGGCCGAGCAGCTCCTGAATCTCCCGCAAACTCATCCCCGCCGACTGGCAGTGCGCTGCACCCGCCCCCCGGAGATCGTGCGGCGTGATCTTCAGCCCAGACCTGGCTCGGAGCGCGGCGAAGCGGCCGCGGATCGCCCAGGGCAACAGGCGGCGCCCGAAGGCGTCGACCAAGAGCGCCTCCGTCCCGGGGGGAACCCGGGGCGTCCTGCGGCCAAGTACCTCAAGATCCAGCTCAGCTGCCAAGACGGATGGGACGATTCCCTCCACGAGGCCGTCCGGCGCTGGCACGAAGGACTCCGGAATTGCTTCTTCTGCGCCCGGCCCCTGGGAGCCCAGCTTTTCCCAGCAGGATCACCTTTGGGCCCATGCTGTGTTGAATGCGGGCTGGCTGTTGCAGCGCTCCAAGCTCGCGATCGGGACCTGGTCCAGGCATGACACGCAGTATTTTGCCGCGACATTCCCAGCATGGTCTTCAGTTTATGGACGTCTCAATAGAGCATGCGTGTTGCATGGGTTCTCCTTCTCCTGTGCACTCCACAGGACACCGGGACGTCCAGACTCCAGCGTCTGGCCCAAGACCTTGAAGCCGACGATCCTGCCCAAAGAGAGACCGCTGAACGCCTTCTAGGCGATGCGGGGGAATCCGCGCGGCCCCTGGTGCAGACTCTTCAGAATGAGCCTGGGGAGAGGGGACTGCGAGCCCGGAGAATCCTGCGCTGGCTCGACTATGCCCCGGTAGTGCCTCCGGCGGATCTCGCGCTGAAACCCCATATCCGGCACGACTTGGTCGACTCCAGTGCCTCCGTTCGCCGGCATGCTCTCTTTGAAGATCTGGCCTCCCTCTTCCATGAGCCACAAGGGATATACGGAGTCGCCCTGGACGACCCGGATCCCGCCCTTCGAGTCGAGGCCGCCTTTCACCTGAGGTTTGACCCGTCGGGCAAGGCTACAAAACTGCTCTTGGAGTTCCTTCGGAATTGGGAACAACCGGAATACGCTCGGCTCAGCCATGATGGCGTGTTCATCCCTGCTTCCGACGCCGGGACCCATCTCGCCTGGTGGAGGCGCGCTCGTCTGTCTGAGCTGCGCCCTCTCTTGGAGAATCAGAGCGAGTACATTCGCAGGGCGGCCGCCGAGGCCTTGGCCGAATTGGAACCTAGCGAAGCGTTGGAGCCACTTCAGGCTCTCCTTCGCGATCCCGATGGACCGGTAGCCATCACCGCATTGGAGTATCTGCGTTACCGGGCCAAGGTCAAAGACCCGGCCGTCTATCTGGACGTCATCCGCCGTCGAGACGATGACGCAGTCCGGTACGCCACCTTGGCCCTCCAGGAATTTGGAGCCGCCGGCGCTGCCGTCGAGCTCGTCGATCTCCTCGGGCAAAAGAAAGACTCCCTGGCCCGGCTTGGTCTACTCCGATTGATCCATCCTCTCCGCCCCGAGGCTGCGCTGGACGCGTCTCTGAAGATTCTCAAGGACATGCCGGATGCCGGGAAGGACGACCGGGCTTTGACGATCAGGCAGGATGGTTATCTTGGGTATCTCCATGCGGCTGCGCTCAGCGTCGTGGCCAGTCGCAAAGATCCTGCGCTATGGCCGGTCTTGTCCTCATCCCTCCCGAAATTCCGGGAGCACTGGCTTGAACTGGGCATAGAGCGCCAGGAGAGTCCTCTGGACGAGAATCTCGCCCGCTGCGTACCGGTGGACCGCCTCGAGGAGGTCCTGGCGCTCTGCGTCGCCGATCCCCAGGATCGCCACCCTCATCGAAAGGAGCAGCCGGTCTCTGATCTCGCCTGGGGCATGGTCCCCTTCCTGGATGCCCATGTAGCTGGCGACATTTGCATGCGGCGCACGGCCGATGCCAAGATTGCGGACCATGAGCGCCGGGCAGCCGCCCAGGTCCTGGCAGCTCTACGCCCCCGCGTGGTGGGGACGAAGGATGTCGACACCCTCGTGGACCTTTCTCGAAACGCGGCCAACTCCTTCTATATCCGGTGGGCGGCCTTTGAAGCACTTCCCTGGAAGGATCCAGGTCCCCATCGGGAGAAGCTGCTCTCGCTGGTCCGGACCATCCTCGGGGCAAAGGGCGATGAAGAACGACGCTATTTCGCCTGGGTGGTCACCAAGTCTCCGGATCCGTCCGTGCAGGGAGCCATCCTTGACGCGATCGCCGCGGACGACACCCTGACTATTCAGGGTGATTCCGATGCGTTTCGTCAGAAGGATGGAACGACGAATCCCGGCTTGACCCGCCTCATCGAGAAGCGGCTGCGAAGTGGGAAGCCGGAGTTGGTCGGGTCGGCGCTGGTCGCCTTGGAAAGCCTTGGTGAAAGAGGCCAGGACACCGATATCGGCGAGTTTCTCGGATCTTCGGCAGTCATGGTGCGGACGCAGGCTGCGAAGCTGGCGGTGCTTCATCCCCGGGACTCGTATCGGGGGGCACTCCGGAACATGGCGGCATGGGAAGAGGATGGGGCCACTCTCGGTTCCTGCGTCCAAGCTCTCATTCATCTCAAGGACCGTCAGGGGGCCGAGGCGTTGATCGCGAAATCGTTCAAGGAAGGCTCCCCGCAGGAGACTGCCCGGATTCAAGCCGCGGCAGCCCTGGGGACACCCGAGGAGTGTCAGGCGCTAGAGCCGAGGCTATCGCGAATTAGGCCTCCGACGCTTGCTCAGGATCTGCTCGTGGCGATTGCGCGCTCGGATCGGGAGGCGGGGAAACGGGTCGTTTCGTGGGGTCTCGTCCAACCCGATCCAGTCCTTCGCGCCGGCGCCGCCCGGGCCATTGGGGAAGGGCGGCTTGCGGAATTCCTGCCCGCGCTTCGGGCGATGGCGGTGAGTGACGCAAGCGACGTGGCTCCGGTCGCCATGAAGGCGCTTCGCCGCTTCGATCGCGCCGATCAGATGGAAGCCTACCTGCTCGCGCTGAGAGCCGTCTCCTCCGAATCGGTCGCGGAGTTGTCGGCGGGTCTTGCGGATCTTGGGGACGCCGCCTTTGCGAAGCAGCTGCTTCCCCTGATGTGTGGCCGGCGGTCTGAATGGGCGGCCCATTGGGCACGCGCAATGGACGGCTGCATCAACCCCGAGGCGCAGCGCCGCTGGTCCAGCCTGACGCCGCTGGCGGGGTTCATGACCCTTGCGGAGTTCGCCAGCTTCCTTGAAGGGCGTGGCATCAGGGTGATCCTCTCGGATCAGGTGAGGGCCGGGGCGGATCCAGCGAAGCGGATCAAATTCTCGAACGGCGACACGGTAGGATCTGCGTGGCCTGCGATCGGTCTCGAGATCCGCGGCACCTGGCCCCAGGACTGGGTAGCGCCCGTGTCCAGCGGCCGGGATCTTCGCTTCATGACCTTGGGCGAGGCACGCGCCTACTGGCAAGAGCGTCTCAGGCCTCGATAGGTCAGTGAAAGTACCGTCTCTTCGCTGAGCATGGTGGCGGAGACGTTCAGATGCTCCGCCAGCCACTGATTCGCCTTGGCCGTCCCCAACCCCTACGAAACCAGATGATGGGCCGCCCGGAGGAGTCGGATCACCGCCTCGCCCAGGAGATATATCTCATCGGTCGAATCGGCAAATGCCCCAGCCTTCAGTAACTTTCCGGCAGGTCCGCGTAGCATGCATTGCCTCGAACTGTCACCGCTCTAGGTCGTCTGAATCACCAACTCGCCTTTTCGGCTACTGCAGGTTGACGGGCATGCGAAGAGATATGCATAGCCTCCCGCAGCCCATGATGCGTCACGC
Organism: Planctomycetota bacterium; assembly: GCA_035309205.1. Classification (GTDB taxonomy): domain Bacteria; phylum Planctomycetota; class MHYJ01; order MHYJ01; family JACPRB01; genus JACQFK01. The sequence continues at coordinate 5,644 of DATGFI010000398.1, forward strand.
CCCAAATCCCAGTCCAACTGCCCCACAAACTTCATTCTCCCCGATTTGTCGCAACTAGGCCAAAGAGGATCCTGAACCCAAGTGGGCCAGCCCCCGACCTTGGATCGGCAAACGTGGATAAGACCAGGAAAAACGTTTTCATCAAGATCGTCCTTCGCAATGGAAGCCCCTTGGGGTATCTGCTTCCTCAGATCGTCCCCATACTCCGCCCAGCTAGGGATTTCCTCTACGGCCGAAAGGGAAATACGATAAGGAGGTATGCTGGACTTCGCAACTGCCCCCATTCCGTCCGAATCCACGCCCGGGCCCCGCTGAAAAACTCGAAGATCGTAGCCACCGTCGGGTCCACCGGGATCGGCTGCACCGAAGGACATAAAGCCTTCACGTTCACATTCAACGCAGTAGTGGAAGGAAAGCAAACCTTCGTCGGGACTGAGCTGAGAATCATCTGACAGGACGATCTGCGCAATGAAAGATAGAAGATGTCCGCTACGGCGGCACCGGGGACGCGCTTCACCGCTCGGCCACCAAGGCGATCCGCCTACCTTCGTGACCGGCAAAGGGCCGGGGTCGCCGGGATCCAGGATCATTCGCTCAGTTAGCAGAGCGCGCTGCCTCAGTTCGGTGGTCCAGCGGGCTTCGCTCATCTGGACCGAATTCTACACTGCGACGGCTATTGCCCCAATTAGGCTGATACCAGATCCAGAGCAGAAACACATTCTCCTACATTTCCGAATCTCCTTTCGATTGGGAATACCAATTCAACTACTACTGCACAAACATCCTGGAGGTCTTGACATACTCTGGCGTCGGCATTGTCGCACTCTTCTTTAGTCCATTCATCTCTACCCGCATAGCCCTTGTTCTGTTTGTCGTGGGCTGGGGCGACTTCTGGTATGCCGCCAAGGATGGAACCCATGCATTTCACCCTCATCTGAGTCGCTTTCTAGTCGAGGAACCGCAGTTGCGTGAGGGTGTTAGAAGGTTCATAGGAGCGGTTGGACTTGCGATGGTTGCACTTTCAATTGCAGCGCTGATAGTGCGAAGAAGGCAGGCGATAGAAGCGAGCAATAGTGGGAAATCAGCGCCGTGAACGATGGATGGTGCTTGGTTTAATCGGGATGGTTGCTGCCGTCATTCTTGGCGCGATCATCGTGAAACTCGCGACCCATCTGAAGCCTTATGCCGCGCTCTCACGAGCGCGCGCCCGGCGCTGGCCGGGCCGCCCGGCGGCGGGACAGGTCCGTCAGTTCCTCCCACGAGGGGGTAGGACTATAGAACTACTTTTGCGGCATGTCCGAAATGCGCCTGCCGGAGACTTGCCGAGTCTCGCGCGAGGACGTGGCACTGCATAATCCGGAAGGGAATACGTGAGGGTCACAGCACCGTCAAGTGCAAAGGCGCGGAAGCGCTCGCGCCCGCCGGCTCCGATTGACACCATCCGCGGAATTCTACCAGATCCGACATCCCTTTGAGCTGGGGGCAACTACGGTCGAGAATGGCATCGTCATGTCAGGCGGCCGGTCGTCTAGGTGGCCATCTTCGTGTAGGTGCAGCCCGTCTCGGGGCAGCCATAAGTTCGCGACTTCTTAAGAAGGACCGGTGGATTGGTCGAGTCGCTCTGCATTGCGAATTCGCGCCCGGGGCGGGGCAATAAGATCTTGTGGTGCGACGGGCAGCGGTCCGTAACCGCAGGTGGAGTGGGATCCGAGATTACCGGAGGCTGACCCCCTAGATAAATGTGTTCCCAGCCACAAGCCTCGCAGACCATGATGTATCGGCTTCCAGTGGGATTGAGAACCTGAACGTAGTTCCCGGATTTCGACTCGACGAGACGCAGGGCACATTCGGGATTGCCGCAATAGAATTTGTCGCAGATTGGGCAACGTCCCCAGTCGGCCCATTGGACGCTGCCGTACTTGATTTTCTCGTTTAGAGGGAGGGATTCCGCGCAACCTAAGCACGGACACTCCGTGTACTTCAAAGGATTAGCCACGTCTGTGTCGCCCCTCTCACCCACAGCTTCTCATCACAGCCGGGATTACAGCAGGCGCCCCAAAGATTCCTCCGGCGTCGCGCTCCCGCACGAGAGCATATGCGCGCCAGCTACCTACATTACGCCCCGGCGGGCAGGAAAAGGGAAACCTCAGGTAGCTCAATAGTGCAGCAGGGTCCGCATAAGGGCTTGGCTGTGGGTTCGAATCCCGCCCGGACCACCAGGACCCGCTATCGCTCGCGTCGGAGCAAGAGGGTGACGCGGCGCGGCCAGCCTCATCCCGGGATATCTGCGTCCGTCGGACCTTCCGAAAGAGTTCCGCTGATTTGGATCGAATGCCCCAGGAACAGGTCCCCGTCATTGTGCCAAAATTCAAAAGAGTCGTCCGCATAGATGGTGATCGCAGTGAGAGTCATTCTTTGCTGGAATTCGTCTGGGGAGAGCTCGTTTTCGTCCTCATCGAGCCAAGCCTCGTTCTTCAATGGAAGTAGCTTTTCCACAGCGTAGTCGCGAATGCGCCGGTTCCAGTCGCCCTGGTTCCGCCATAAGGTGTGCGCGACTTTCAAAGCAGCTTCGACGTCCTGAGATTCCTTGCCGGAAAGATTGAGAGAAATGGGACTGTTCTCCCAGTAGACTGCCGCGGTGAAAAAATCGACCCGACGATCCAAGGTGAACGTGCCGAACGGCGGGTGCTCGAAGGTCACCGGCTTCTGCAATTGCGTGGAATGAGCCTGGAGTTCCTTGTCGGCCGGGTCAGACCCGACGAAGGCTTCGAGGAGCGCGTCCGAGTTTTCGACCCGCGCCTGGACGCGAAAAACGCCGTACGGTTGGATCAGGTTCTGCCAACGATGAAGTTCCTCGTCCGTGACTTTCCGAAGGAGAGTGAGGGGCTGGGTCCGGAGAGTGCTGCCAATGATTCGCCAAGCCTCGAAGTGGAACGAGACCGTCCAAAGCTTCTCTTGGGCCAATTGGGAGCCGCCGGGACCGGTAGCGCCGACGACACCCGCCACCTCGACGACGGGTGCGACCGCGAGGCGTTTGAGCAGACGGCTCTGGCGGGCTTCGGCTTCGGCGAAGAAATCGTGGACGTCGGCCATTCAGATCCCGCGGGTCATTCTCGTCGTTCGACCTGAATCACTCCAACAAAACACTGAGCATGATGGCCTCTGCCTACTCATGCTTCTTGGCTCCGGCCTTGTGTAGCGCGGCACTGGCGCGAAAGCGGATCCTCAAGCAACGGTCCGTCACCTCCTTCTCCGCACCCTTTGGACAGCAGCAATGGCCGAAGAGCCATTCGATGTCTTGGGGATCCAACCAGACGGCTATCCTGCCTTTCTTGAGCTCTTCCTCCGGGTTGGTGGGCTTGATTGGTTTCGGCATGAGTTTCCTTTTCTAGGCCTGGGCCCTGATTGTGCTTCGTCTTCTTCCGCTTCATCCATCGTCGACAATTCTAACCTGCGAGGCGGCGGAGGCGGCGGGTGTCTGTTGTCCCCCTCCCGGAAACCGCTGCCAGCATTTACCTCATGACTTGTGATCATAATCGTCTATCACTCGTTTAACTAACTCCCACCTCTAGCGATTCTCGATCGTTTCCTCCAGCGGCTCCCCGCGCTCCCGCGAGCGCGCGCCCGGCGCCAGCCGGGCCGCCTGGCCGGCGGGGCGCTGGCAGGGGGGGGGGCCGCGGGGGGGAATAGGGAAAGCGAATGCAGTCTTTTAGGCTTTCCCGAGGACTTAGGTGGGATTATCCGGAGGTGGAGGGAGAACATGA
>DATGFI010000399.1:0-9066 GCA_035309205.1 Planctomycetota bacterium
TGATGGATCCCTTTTTGGTCGAGGTGATACGCTCCTGGAGCTGGCCCATCTCCTGCGCGAGGGTGGGCTGGTAGCCGACGGCGCTGGGCATCCGGCCCAGGAGTGCCGACACTTCGGAACCCGCCTGAACGAAGCGGAAGACATTGTCGACGAAGAGGAGGACGTCCTGGCCTTCCTTGTCGCGGAAGTACTCGGCGAAGGTGACGCCGGAAAGGGCGACGCGAAGGCGTGCGCCGGGCGGCTCATTCATCTGTCCGAAGACCATGACGGTCTTGTCGAGGACGCGCATCTCCTTGCCGCTGGCGTCCTTGAACTTGGCGTGCTGCATTTCGAGCCAGAGGTCGTTGCCCTCGCGGGTTCGTTCGCCGACCCCGCAGAAGACCGACACGCCGCCGGCCTCGACCGCAATGTTGCGGATCAGCTCCTGGATGAGAACGGTCTTGCCGACGCCGGCGCCGCCGAAGAGGCCGACCTTCGAGCCCTTCGGGATCGGGCAGAGCAGGTCGACCACCTTGATGCCCGTCTGAAAAACGCGGGGCGTAGGCTCCTGTTCCGCGAGGGAGGGCGGTGCGCGGTGGATCGGGAGCCATTCCGTCGTTTGCACCGCTGCGAGGCCGTCGACCGGATTGCCGAGCAGGTCCATCACCCGGCCGAGCGTGTTCTTTCCGACGGGAACCTGGATGGGCGCGCCGGTGTCGGTGACGCCCATCCCACGCACCAGGCCTTCCGTGGGGGCCAGGGCGATGGAGCGGATCATGTTGTTGCCGAGGTGGGAGGCTACCTCGCAGGTGATCTCGCGATTGCGGCCCGGATCCTGGATCTTCAGCGCGGTCAGGATCGGCGGCAGCTTCTCTTCGAAGGTGACGTCGACAACGGGTCCGATGATCTGGGAGATCTTGCCGATGTTGCTCATAATCTTATCCCTTCAGCGCCTCGGCGCCTCCGACGATGTCCAGCAGTTCCTTCGTGATGCCCGCCTGGCGGGCGTTGTTGTACTGGAGGGTCAGCGAGCTGATGATGTCGCTCGCGCTGTCCGTCGCGTTCCGCATCGCGTTCATCCGCGCCGCGTGCTCGCTGGACATCGATTCGAGGATCAGGCGGTGGAAGCTGACTTCGACGTAGCGGGGCGTCAGCTTGGCCAGGATTTGGGCCGGCTCGGGCTCGAATTCGTACTCGTGGGAAAGCTTGGCCTTTTCCGTCGTTCCCGCCGCCGCGGCCTCGATCGGGAGAAACTTCACATCGCCCGGCTGGAACGTAATGGCGTTCATGTATCGGGTGAACAGGAGATGGACCTCGTCCACCTCGCCGGACTCGTAGAGGTCGACCAGCGTCTTTGCCATGGACTTAATCTGGCTGAAGGGCAGATCGGTCGGCAGCCCCTGGTACTGGGCCTTGAGCTCGACGCCCTGCTTGCGGAACCAGTCGACGGCCTTCTTTCCGACGGCGATCGCCTTGTAGGGTTTCTTCTTCGCATCCAGGAACTTCTGGACGTGGCGCATCATGTTAGAGTTGTAGCTGCCGCAAAGGCCCTTGTCGGCCATGACGACGACGATGCCGATGGTCTTCACCACGGCGCGGGGCGTAAACAGGGGATAGTCCAGCTCGCCGACCTGCGCGGCGAGGCCCTTCATGAACTCGACGATCTTGTCCGAATAGGGGCGGAGCTCCATCAGGCGGAGCTGAACCTTCTTCAGCTTCGCCGCGGAGACCATCTGCATGGCCCGCGTGATCTTCTTGATGTTGCCGACCGAGCGGATCTTGCGCTTGACCGCCCGGGCTGACATTGCCGCTGGCATCGCTCTTTAACCCTTCTTTGCCGTGAACTGGGCCTTGAATCCGGCGATGGCGTTCTTCAGATTCGCCTCGGTCTCGGGCTCGAACTTCTTCGATTGGCGGATCTTCTCCCCGATCCCGGGGTGGTTTTTGGCGAGGAACTCAATCAGTCCCAGTTCGAATTCCTTCACCCGGGCGATTGGCAGATCGTCCATCGATCCGCTGGTGCCGGCGTAGATCACCATCACCTGCACTTCGAAGGGCAGGGGGATGAACTGGTCCTGCTTCAGGATCTCGACCAGTCGCTCGCCGCGGGTCAGCTGGTCGCGGGTGTTCTTGTCCAGGTCGCTTGCGAATTGGGCGAAGGCCGCCAGTTCCCGGAACTGGGCGAGGTCCAGGCGCAGCTTGCCGGCGACCTTCTTCATGGCGGAGGTCTGGGCATTGCCTCCGACACGCGACACGCTGATGCCGGCGTTGATCGCGGGCCGGACGCCTGCGTTGAAAAGCTCCGGCTCGAGGTAGATCTGGCCGTCCGTGATCGAGATGACGTTCGTCGGGATGTAGGCGGACACGTCCGACAGCTGGGTTTCGATGATCGGCAGCGACGTCAGCGAACCGCCGCCCAGGGCGTCGGAGCACTTCGACGCGCGCTCCAGAAGGCGGGAGTGGACGTTGAAGACGTCGCCCGGGTAGGCTTCGCGGCCGGGCGGGCGGCGGAGGAGCAGCGACATCTGTCGGTACGCCCACGCGTGCTTCGTCAGGTCATCGTAGATGATGAGCGCATGCCCCTTGTTGTCCCGGACTTCCTCTCCGATCGCCGTGCCGGCGGCCGGGGCGAGGTACTGGAGCGGGGCGGGGTCGTCGGCGGTCGCCGCGACCACGCAGGTGTAGGCCATCGCTCCGTGCTTGGTCAGCGTGTCGACCACGTTGGCGATCGTCGAGGCTTTCTGGCCGATCGCGACGTAGATACAGGTGACGTCTTGTCCCTTCTGGTTGATGATCGCGTCCACGCACAGGGCGGTCTTTCCGGTCTGCCGGTCACCGAGAATCAGCTCGCGCTGGCCGCGGCCGATGGGGATCATGGCATCGATCGCCTTCCAGCCTGTCTGCAGCGGCTGGGTCACCGGCTGGCGCTCGACGACGTTGAGCGCCCGACCTTCGACGGAGCGGAATTTCTTTGCGGGGATCGGGCCTTTGCCGTCCATCGGCTGTCCCAGGGCGTTCACCACGCGGCCGAGCATCTCGGGGCCGACAGGCACCTGGACGATCTTGCCCGTGCACTTGGCGATATCTCCTTCCTTGATGCCGGCGGTGGGACCCAGAATGACGCAGCCGACCGAGTCCTCCTCGAGATTCAGCGCCATGCCGAAGATGCCCCCGGGAAACTCGACCAGCTCGCCGGCCATGACCTTGTCGAGGCCGTAGACGCGCGAGATGCCGTCACCCACCGTGAGGACCACGCCCACCGACTCCATCTTGAGGTCGGTGTTGTAGCCCTGGATCTCCTTTTGGATGACGGAGCTGATCTCTTCGGGTCGGATCGCAGCCATATTGTTCCTCAGATCTTCTGAAGCTCTCGGAATCTCTCCCCGATCGCCTGGAGGCGATGGGCCACGGTTCCGTCGATCACCGTGTCGCCGAACAGCACGAGCAGGCCGCCCTTCAGAGCCGGGTCGACCTGGGTTTCAATCGAGACTTTCTTGCCGGACGCGCGCTCCAGCTTCGCCTGGAGTCCGCCCTGCTGGGCCGCCGACAGCGGGCGCCAGCTTTTGACGGTGACCCGCACGATGCCCCGGGATGCGTCGGCGAGCGTATCGAACATGTCCGCGATGTCCGGCAGGATGTCCTGCCGGTTCTTGTCGATCAAGAGGTCCAGGAAATCGGTGAAGGATTTCCTCGTGCGTCCGTCAAAGACTTTGTGGAGCAGCGCTTTCTTCAGCTTGCGCGGAACGCGAGGCTGGCGCATCAGCGCCCGGAAGTCCTTCTGGGTCAGGTAGGACTCCTTGAGCGAGTTCAGGAGCTGCTCGGTCTCCTCGGTGCTCCCCTCGGCATCGGTCACCTTGAGGAGCGCCGCGGCGTAGCGCTTGGCCAGCGTCTTCTCGTTCACGTCTTCTTCACCGTTTCGAGCTGGGTCAGGTACGTGTCCACGATCTTTTCGTGGATCGGATCGTTCATGGTCGTCTGCACGAGGTGCTCCGCGGCCTCGAGCGTCAGACCGGTCACTTCCTGGCGCAGTTCCAGGACAGCCTTGTCCCGTTCGATCCGAATCTCGTTCTTCACCTTGGCGAAGGCGGCCTGCACCTGGGCGTCGGCTTCCAAGAGCAGCTGGGCCTTCGTTTTCTCGGCGTCCGCGAGCGAGGCGTCGAGGCGGCGCTGGGACTCCTGGCTGATCTTGGCGAGCTTGTCCTGCATCTCCGCCAGTCGGTTCGCGGTCTCTCGCGTGTCCTGGTCGATCTTTCGGAACGTCTCCTCGATCTCCTGAGTGCGGGCGCCGAGGATCTTCCCGAGCACCGGGACGGCGAATTTCGCCAGGACGCCGACGAGGATGATGAAGCCCAGCACCTGGACGAAGAACACCTGGCCCGGACTGATCGCCGCCATCATGGTCAGGGAATGCACGCTAACTCCTCTCCTGGATGTACTTCTGGACCAGCGCTCGGGCGCCAGAGTCGAGCCGGGTCTCCATGACCTTCTCGGCGACCTCCAGGGTCAACTGGGTCACGTCGGACCTCAGCTGGACCAGGCTCGCCTTCTTTTCACGGGCGATCTCGGCGATCGCGCGTTCGGATTCGGACTTGGCATCCGCCTGCGCCTTGGCGATCGCGCCCTGAGCCGTCGCAAGGGCGTCCTTCAGGAGCGCCTGGGTCTTGTCGTAGCCTTCCTTGTCGATCTTCGCCAGATGGGCTTCATACTCCTTCGTCATCCGCTCCACTTGGGTGCGGACCTGCTGGATGGCCTCCCGGGCCTTCTGGATCTCCTCCTCGCGCCGCTGCATGTGTTCGAGCGCGCGCCCGAAGAGAAGGCGGGACAGCAGCAGGAAGGTGATGACGAAGATCACCACCTGCGTGGCCAGGACCACGGGATTGATCCCGAGGTCCTGGAGGAGACCGCCGGACGCCAGCAAAGAGATCATCGACTAAACGATCTTGCTGCCCCACATGAAGCAGATCAGCAGCATGTAGATGACCAGCGTTTCGATCAGCGCAAGGCCGATGATCATCATGCCCTGGATGCGCGCGCCCGCTTCGGGCTGCCGGGCCACCGCGTCGACGGACTTCGCGATCGCGTTGGACTGGGAGATCGCGCCTCCGAAGGCCGCGATCGCCAGGCCGAAGCCGAGCGCCTGGCCGAGCGAATGGGACGAGCCGGTCGTGCCCGGATCCTTTCCTTCCGCCGTCGCCTTGGTCTCCTTCACCGCCGCTTCGAACGCGAACGCGGGCATGCCGAGAATCGCCAGGATGGCCGCCACTGCCAGACCCTTCTTGAGCATCAGTAACCCTCCATACCTTTCATCAATAAGTTCTAAGGATGCGCGCCTTGCGCATGCTTGTCGTCTTGAGCGTGTCCGTGGTCTTCGCCGTGAGCCTCGCTGTGGCCGTGATCGTCCCCGTGGCCGCCCTCGTGCACGACCTTGGAGGCGATATAGATGGTCGACAGAGTCGTGAAGATGAACGCCTGCAGGAAGCTGGTGAAGATGGCCAGGAAGAGCATGGGCGCCTGCACCGGCACCCAGCCGCCGCCCAGGGCCATCAGCTCTTCGCCGACCTTGTCTTCCCCGAAGATGTTGCCGTAGAGACGCAGCGAGAGGGATAGGGGCTTGGCCAGCTCGCCGATGATCTCGACCACGAGCATGAGGGGCGCGAGCCAGAGCACCTCGCCCATGAAGTGCTTGATGTAGCTGACGATGCCGCCGGCGCGGATCGCGTACTGCTGGACCATGACGAAGGTCGTGATGCCGAGCGCGGCGGTCGTCGAGAGCGTCATCGTGGGCGAGCGGAATGCCGGGACGATGCCCATCATGTTCATGGCGAATATGTAGAGGAAGAGCGAGCCCAGGTAGGGAACGTACTGGTCGGCCTGCTTTCCGGGAATGAATCCCTGGACGAGGCCGCGCAGGAGGCTGACGATCCATTCGAAGAGGTTCTGCAGGCCGCGGGGGACCTTGTTGTAGAACTTCGTCGCCATCGACGCGAAGACAATCAGGAGGACCGCGGCAATGATGGAGAAGCCGATCGCGTCGAACCAGAACTGGCCCAACTCGGGATCGTCGAAGTGGTAGAGCTTGCCGAGGCTGGTGTCCTTCACGCGCTCCCAGATGGCGGTGAAGAGGCTGTGGGGCGCCCCTTCATGGTGGGCGCCCCCCTCATGCCCGGCCGCCGCGTGACCCTCGCCATGTTCTTGGAAGAGGAAGAGCATCTTAGGCGGCCCCCTTCGCGGGCCCGGGGCTCCGCAGGAGGATGCCGAGGATGAGGACGGTCCCGACGCCAGTCATGCCGACCAGGACGCCGAGGGGGCTCACGCGATTCTGATAGATGCCCAGATAGAGGGCGCCTGCATAGAAGACGACTTTGAGGAAGAGGAGAAAAACGGCAAGCCCGCGGCTTTTCCCCTGGAGGATGCGGGGAGCGACCCAGGCCCAGGAGGCGACGGGGACGGCGCCCAACACATAGCCTAAGGCCAGGCCTCCGGCGAAGGCCGGGGGGGCGCCCAGCGCGAGCGCCGCGCCACCGGAAAGAACCAGCAACGCCGCCGCCACGATGAGGAGCTTCTTCAGGATGGCGTTGTCGATCATTTCAGGTTACGCGAAACGGTGCGAAAGAGTTCCACGAACCCCGCTGCCGTCCCCAGGAAGACGCCAGTCACCACCAGCCACGGGCTCGTCCCCAGCTTCCGGTCGAGATAGCTGCCCAGGAAGTACCCGCAGACGATGCAGGCCACCAAGATGCTCCCCACCGTCATCAGATTCATGATCGAACGGTTACTGCGGCCGTTCGGGTCCATGAAAGCCCCCCGGGGTGCCCGTATTCTAGGAACGAAGGTTCCACTGTCAAGGATAAGAAACCGGCAGGCCACGGCATTCAAATTAGCAAAGCGCGTGCCCGCGAGGATCTCGAGTTCGGGCGGGAATCCCGGGACAGTCCGTCCCACCGGGGGAAAAAGGGAAGGTTTCGGAGAAACCGGGAGCGGGGCTGGCGACGCCGCGAGCGGCCCCCGGTGGGGATGGGCGAAGTCGCCGGCTCCCCTCTCCTTTTATGACACTGTCGCAGAAGAGTGTTATACTGGGTCGACTTCGTCGTCATGTGAAAGGCGGCTTGGGTTGGACGACAGCACCATCGTCGGGAAGTGTCAGGACGGGCAGGCGGAGTTTTATGGCCAGCTGGTCGACAAGTACAGTGCCCGCATCATCAATCTGGGATATGCGATGATGGGGAACCGTCATGACGCCGAGGACGTCGCCCAGGAGGCCTTCGTGAGGGCCTACAAGGCCCTCGGCAAGTTCCAGAAGAAGGCCAAGTTCTCCAGCTGGCTCTACCAGATCGCCCTCAACCTCTGCAAAGATCAGCTCAAGGCCAAGTCCCGCCACGCCAAGCCCACGGACGACGAGCAATTGTCCAAGATCGACGGCAACCCGCAGCAGCAAGCTCCCCGAGTCATCATCCAGGACGAGCTGTCTGGGAAAATGCGCGACGCCATCAACAAGCTCCCGGTGCTGTACCGAGAGGCCTTCGTCCTTCGGCACCTGCAAGGTCTGGAATACGAGGACGTGGCGACGATCACCGCGGTGCCGGCCGACACGGTCCGGGTCCGGGCCTACCGCGCGCGAGAGATGCTTCGCGAGAATCTCGCCCCGAACGTCGATACGTTCTGGCGCGAGAAAGCCGCAAAGGAAAAAGGGAAAAGCAGGAAGGATCGGGTCTGATGAAGAAGGATGACAAGAAGCTGATCCACAAGGCGCTCGATGGCGAGACCAGCCAGAGCGAGACCAAGCGGCTCAAGGCCAAGCTCGAGGTCGACGGCCGCATGCGATCGGAGTTCGAGCTGCTGAAGAAGGTGATGAAGGACACCACGAAGATCCGGATCGACGTCCCCAAGGACTTCACCCAGAATGTCCTGAAAGAAACCCAGCGGCGGCAGAAACCGAAATCCTAACGCGACCGTAAAGTACTGGCCTTCAGATATTTGCGATCACATCTCTTTTCCCGTCTTTCGCTCTTTTCCGGCAACGTTCCGGGGGAATGCACGTCTAACCAGTGGAGTTTGAAAAGAGGAAGCGAGACGCAACGGGGCAGAGGGGTCCCGGGGCGATAGAAAACTTTACAACCTGACTACCCAAAACCCCCAGTTCTCCCCAGACAGATGGCCGGAAAGTCGCACGACTCGCCGGCCATTTTTATTCGAGGACGTGCAGAGACCCCTAACCTGGTGGCGGGGCCTATACCGGGCGGCTCGGCGGCCGTAGGACGCCGGGCGGTTTGGTGTGGGCCCCGCTCCCGTCTTTTTCGGGGACAGAAGCGAGGGGGACGCGATCCGGAAGCCGAGTCCCGGGGGGGGCTGAAACGCCGGGCTCCGCGGTTCGCGCCGCCGCCCTCCCGCGATTCTCGGCGCGTCGTGCCGGCGACCCTCCTTACATCTGTTCCGGGGCGCTCAGTCCCAGCAGGCGGAACCCGTTCCGGAGTACCCGCTGCACCGCGGCGCTGACTGCGAGTCGCGCGCGGCGCGTCGGCTCGTGGTCGCAGAGGACCTTTTTCGCGGGGTCGCGGCCCAGTTCATAGTACCGCTGATAGGCGCCGGAGAGTTCGCGCAGGTACTCCGCCAGGAGTGCCGGGTCGAAGTCGCGAGCCGAAATCTCCACCATCCTCTGGAACTTCCGGGCCACATTCAGCAGGTCGCCCTCGTCCGATCCGATGAGGGTCGGCTCGTAGGATCCCGCCCAGGCCCCATCCTTCAAGTCCGACGCCGGGATCAACCCGCCCTCGACCCCCGTCCGGAAGATGGATGCAATCCGGGCATGGGCGTACTGGGCATAGTAGACCGGATTGTCTTTCTCCCGCTTGACCGCCAGGTCCATGTCGAAATCCAGCTTGCTCGAGGCCTTCCGCATGATGAAGAAGAAGCGCGTGGCGTCGACGCCCACCTCTTCCATCAGCTCCTTCAACGTGACATAGCTCGCGGCCCGCTTGGACATCTTCCGTTCTTCGCCCCCCTGAAACAGGCGGCAGTGGTCGATGATCAGGACCTCGAACGACACCGCCTTCTGGTCGGGCGGAAGCGCCGAGCCGGCCCGCACCTGGT
>DATGFI010000400.1:0-3867 GCA_035309205.1 Planctomycetota bacterium
TATCCGTTCTGGAGATAGCCGGCCAGCGTTTCTCCCTCGACGTCCTCCATCGCGAAGAAGAAGCGACCCTTCCAATATCCCGATCCGATGACCGGGATGATGTTGGTGCTGCTCAGGATTCCGATCGCGGCGGATTCTTCCCGGCAGCGCTCGAGGTCCTCGGGTGAAAGGTGGGCGAGCTCCGAAAGCAGTTTGATGGAGACCATGCGCCCTTCGGAACGCTGGCAGCCCCGGCACAACACGCCAGATTCTCCCCTGCCGATGACTTGATCCTCGAAGATCTCGAAATCGCCCAGGAGCTCGGACTTCGTACGCGGAAGAGTCATCGCTGCCTTTCCGGAGGAAGGACGTGAGAGGGGGGAAGCAACAACACCAGTCCTCCTTCCGCTGGATCCTGCCCGGAGGACCGGGCAAGATTCATTCGGGTGAGCCTTGAAGGGGCGGGTCTGTTCCGCCAAGCGTTCGAATGTGACGGCCCTTCCCTTGTGCCGGGTTCGCGTCAACCCGTTGAGGTGGAACCACTTGTGCGGGCGCCGCAAAATTCGACGTTCCGGCGCCGGAAGGCAGAGGTCGTCCGATTCCGGGATCCTGCCTGGTCCCGGGATCGTCCTGCACCCATCTGGCGCAAGTTCGGCGAAGGATGGAAGTCGGGCGCTTTCCGGGACGAAATGAACTACCGGCTGATGAGCGCCAGGGGGGGGCCCGATCGGCGAAGTTCTTCCAGGATCCTGAGATTGGCCCTAGGCATCGCCAGTTCCGTCACCTCTTCCGGCGTCACCCATCTTCCAGGACCCTTCCCCTTGCGAAGAAAGCAGTGGTAGGTATGGAGCTCCACGGAGAAATGTGTGTAGCGGTGTTTCACGGTAGTCAGGTAGGGACCCACCTCGACTTCAAATCCGGTCTCCTCCTTGATTTCCCGCCGGAGGCACTGTTCAAATGTCTCCCCCTTCTCGCGTTTTCCCCCGGGAAACTCCCAGAGTCCGCCCAGCAGGCCCTCTTCCTCGCGACGCTGCACGTAGAAGCGGTCTCCGTTCCAGATGACGCCGATCGCAGCTTCCTTGTGCGGTATTTCCTTCTTCGGCTTCTTGGGCGGCCAGCGCTCGGGTTCACCCGCGGCCTTCGCCTTGCATTCCGCGCCCAGCGGGCACTCGTCGCATTTGGGCGACCGGAAGGTGCAGATGCGCTGGCCCAGTTCCATCAGCGCCTGGTTGTAGTCGCCGGGCTTTCCCCGCGGGAGAGGGGCCCGGGACACCTCCCGAGCCTCGAAGCGCGAGAGCACCCGCCTGACATTGCCGTCGAACACCGCGACGCGTTCGCCGTGGGCGATCGACGCGATGGCCGCGGCCGTATACGGACCGACACCGGGAACTTCGCGCCAGGCTTCAGCCGTCGTCGGAAGCGTCCTCAGCTGCCGGACCGCCCTGTGGAGATTCCGGGCCCGTGCGTAGTATCCCAAGCCTTCCCAGAGCTTGAGGACCGCGTCGAGCGGCGCCCGGGAAAGCACCTTGGCGCTGGGAAAGCGCCTCATCCAGCGCTCGAAGTACGGAATGACGGTGCCGATCTGGGTCTGCTGGAGCATGATTTCGGAGACCCAGATCGCGTAAGGATCCTTCGTACGCCGCCAAGGGAGATCCCGCCCGTCCTTCCGGTACCACGCCAGAAGCCTCTTCACGTCCATCGAAGCATTCTGACGGCGGTCCGAGGACGTGGCAAGCGTTTGGGTGGGGCTATTTCGCCGGCGGCTTTCCCGCCATCAGGGTCGTGAGACGCTCGCTGAGGGCTTCCCGGCTGTAGGGCCCTTCGTATCGCGCGAGCTCTTCCCCGTCCTTGAAAACGAGCAGCGTCGGCACGGCCTGAACACCTAGCTCGTCGGTGATCGTGGGATTTTCCGTGACATCGATGCGATAAAATTCGATCTTTCCATCGAGCATTTCCGCGACGGCCGTAAGCTCCGGCCGGAAATGGTCGCACGGGATGGAACAGAAGTCGAGGAAGGCGACCGCCACGATGCCTTCCGACTCGAGAACGCGCTCTTCAAGCCCCTGATCGTTGAGGTCCCTAACCATACCGTCCACCCCTTTAGTAGCTGTTTTCCCTAACCCCTGAGGCAAAGATCTATATCGACCGATTCACGGGAAACTTGAAAGGGGAACGGAATGCAGACGGAAAAGATACGAGGAAGTTGAGGACCCACCGGGGAACGACTCATCGGTGCGGCTGCTCGCGGAACCCGGACGACTTCCGAATCTGCGACCGCCCCATGGCCGGGTTGCGGGAAGAGGCGGACCCCGGACGTGCCGGATGCTTTCGGTCCTGGTCGGATTCTTACTTCCAGTCGCGGTCGAGTTCGCCTTCGATCAGCGCGGGCGGCACGTTTCCGAAGGCCAGGAAGCGCTCGTGGAATTCCCGGAGGGTGAAGCGGGAACCGAGACGCAAGCGGCATTTTTCGCGAATTCGGACGATCTCGAGCATGCCCAGGAGATAAGTGGGGAAATACGTCGGAGACTGAGTGTACGCATTGACGCTCCCTTCCGCCTGCGGCCTGTTCAGCCTCACCTTCTCCACCAGGAACCTCACCGCGTCGTCGTAAGTGAGCTTGCCCGTGTGAAGTCCGACGTCGAGCAGGATCCTCGCGGCGCGCTGAAGACGCCAGTTCAGCTGCATGAGCCGCTCGCGCGGATCGCTGAAGTAGCCGGTCTCGTTCGCGAGTTCCTCGCAGTAAAGACCCCAGCCTTCTGAAAGCAGCGGGGAGTCGTTCAGTTTCCGGATTTTCGAGCGGATGTCCTTCGCATAGATGAACTGCAGGTGGTGGCCAGGATAGGCTTCGTGCCAGACGGTGCCGGGGATGTCATAGATATTGTGGGCCGCAAGCTGGACCTCGGCTTCCTCCGGTTTGGCGTTCTTCGCCACCGGGGTGACGTAGAAGTGGCCCACTTTCGCCGAATCAAGAGGTCCCGGCCTTGAGTAGGCCGCGTACGGAATCGAACTCTGCAGAAAGGCCGGTGTTTCCACCACCTGGAGCGTCGAGCCATCGGGGATGCCGACGATTCGGTGTTCGATCATGAATCGCCGCGCCTTCTCCACCGCCTGGCGATAGTAGTCGAGCAGCCCTTCCGGGGTCGGATGATCGTGCTTCATCTTCTCCAGCACGTCTGGCCAGTCCTTCGCGATCCCCTCGAGCATGAGTTCGGTCTTCTCGAACTCGCGCTGCCCGATGCGCTCCAGCTCTTCGGCGCGCATCGTCAGGAAGTGATCCGTTCGAAGATGAAACTCATAGGAGTCCCGACCCAGCACGAAGGAGCCGTCGGAACGCGGCAGGAGATCCTGCTTGAGAAACTTCAGATACCTCTCATAGGCCGACTTGGCGGTGCCGACCAGGGCCGCGTCGGCTTCCCCCAGATCGGAGCCCAGGAAGTCGATCGCCCCTTCCCCGTCGTCGATCGCCATCGTAGTCCAGACCTTCGGGGGATGGCCGAGTTTCGGCTGCAGTTCGGCGAGCATGCCCGGGATCAGCGCAAGCCGCCGGTTGATCAGTGCCAGGCGCTGCGGCTTCGGGGCGTAATCCTTCACGAGCATATCGTGCAGCACGGACACCGTGCCGAAGGCCAGACCCGGCGCGATCGCGCGAACGTCCCGGCGGCGAAACTCGTGCTGCTGGGAAAGCAGATCGCTGCGCCAAAGCCGCGCGTCAAGCGTGTCCGAACGCACCTTCTCGACCCAACGGTCGACGAAGGCCGCTCGGGCCTGATACGAGTGGTCGTCCCAGCCGGTCAGCCGGTCGTCGTGGTCGTGAAGGCCGACGCCCGTCGCCCACTCCGGGTCGAGCGCAGCGCGTTCGGCGAGGTAGCGGTCGTAGTCCGCGGCCAA
>DATGFI010000401.1:0-8798 GCA_035309205.1 Planctomycetota bacterium
GTCTTCAAGGAGGCCGGCTTTGTGCAGCTCCTTCACCAGACGCCGCCCGATCGCGCCCAGGAGCGGGCCGTCCGCATCTTCGTCGACTATGCCTCGATCACGTCGGTCACCGGGGAGCCTTATTTCGATCTGCAGTTTCTCCGGGAACGATTCCGGATCGCCGTGAAGGGCAGCTTTCAGAGGTGGGAGGCGCCGGTCCACGGATCGCGGGGACTCCCGGCGCTCGGCTGCGAACCTTGGGCGATTCCCATCGAATCCCTGTCTTTGTCCCTGGACGATCCCGTCACCGCCAAGCGGCTGATGGACGCCCTCTGGCTTCTCTCCGGCCGCTGACCTGGCCGGGAGACGCGGCCTCCCTCGGCGATCGGCCCGGGATCCCTACTTGGGGGGAATCCCGAAGCGCCCCGCGGCGGCATCCCAGTGCACTTTCGATTCGGCCTCCTTCCACCAGGCCGCCAGATCCGCCAGCGCCGCCTTCCCCTCGGCTCCCTCGGCCGACTTGACCGGAGTTCGGCCCGCATACGAGAGCGCCCTCTTGAGGGCTTCGGCGCGCACGAGGCCCGCGTCGGCATCGGCCGCCATGCGGACGAGGGCGCTCATTCCCTTGGTCCCTCCGCACTTCACCAGGGCTTCCGCTTCCCTCAGGTTGACCCATTCGTCCTCGTTCTTGACCGAGAGCGCCTCCTCCAGGGGCCCCTTCGCTTCGGGCCTCCCCAGGACTCCCAGAGCCTCGGCCGCCTTCTCCTTCACCGCGGTGGACGGATCCTTGAGCGCCTGGATGAGATTCGGGACGAGTGAGGGATCCTTGAGCTTCCCGAGTTCCTCGGCCGCCTTGGCCCGCACGTTGTCGTGCTCGTCGCTCAGGGCGGCGATGAAATCGCCCTTGGTGTTCCCCTGGGCATGCTCCGGCTTGCCGTGGGTGTGTCCCTCTTCCTTGGCCTTGAGCGACCAGGCGAAATCCGAGCTCAGGAAGCCCCGGACTCCGAATCCGAGAGCCACGAGCGCCGCGCCGATGGCCACAAACCGGGCCACCGCCCGCCCCCGGTGGGGGCTGAAGGCGATGGCCCCGGCCACGCCCCCGCCCAGCAGAATCACCGCGAAGACGCAGGAGATCGCCGGCGCCGGCGGCCAGTCCATGCGGGCCGACATCATGAGGCCCCCGATCGTCGCCAGGAGCCCGCAGCCCCATCCGATCAGCAGGCGGTTCCGGATTCCGTGCGCGAACATCGCGCCGCAGACCGCGGGAGCGACGAGCAGGATGAAGACGAGCAGGACCCCCGCGATCCGGACCGAGGACGTGATCACGACCGCGAAGGAGAAATAGAACAGGAAGTCCCAGAGCTGGACCCGCATCCCCTGCCGGATCGCGCCTTCGCGGTCCATCGAGAGCAGGAGGAACTGCTTCCTGAAGACCCAGTGGAAGACGCCGATCACCCCGTAATAGATGGCGGCGTGGACGACTTCGCCCGGAGAGACGACCAGGATGCTCCCGGCCATGATGTCCCGGAGGTGTTCCGCCCCGTGGGGATTCTCCGCGGAGAGGAGAATGGCCCCGGCGGAGGCGATCGCAAAGGCGAGGCCGATGATGGCCTCCTGGGGTACTCGGTTGTCCCGGATCCGCGCGACGGAGAAGAACCAGGCCCCTCCGATGGCGAAGGCCAGCGACACGAAGTAGGTGACCGAGTCGGACATCTCGAATCCGTACAGGTAGGCGACGGTGCTCCCGAGAGCGGCCACCTGGGCCAGCGCCAGATCCACGAAGAAGACGTTGCGGCTGATGACGTGGAGCCCGAGGTAGGTATGCGTGCCCACCAGGATGATCGCCGCGAGCGAGGGATAAAGCCACCAGGGAACGTGTTCCATCGTTGCCTCACTTCCCGACGGCGTCGGCCAGGAGGCCGACGACGACGTCGAAGAACTTGATCGAATCGTCCGTGCCGGGGACTCCCCCCACCTGGAGCGGAAGCGTGACGAGCTTCGCCCCGCCCTTCTCCGCCACCAGGCGCGCCACTTTTTCGTCGTAGAAGGGATGGGTCGCCACGACCTTGATCTTGTCCCGCAGGATCGTCTGGACGAGGTCCACGAGGTGACCGGGTCCGGGCTGGATCCCCGGCTTGAGCTCGACGAAGTTCGTCACGTCCAGGCCGAAGCGCTCGATGAAATACGTGTAGCTCTTGTGATAGAAGACCATCTTCATGCCCTTGAGGGGCTTCATCCTCCCCATCCATCCCCCGAGCTTCGAGGCCAGCTTCTGCCCCTCGAGGAAGGAGTCCAGCTCTCCCGAGCGGGTCAGCCGATCGAGCTTGTTCCCCCCGACCTGGTTGACCAGTTCCGTCCCGTACATCCCCTCGTCGATCGCCTTCTGGAACTGCTTCTTGCGCGATTCGAAGTAATCGGCACTGGCGGGCGAGGCCTGCTTGAACGCCTCGGCGATCGTTTCGGCGATGATCTTCCGGTTGAGCGGATCGGTCGTGTAATGGGGGTTCCCGAACGGATGGACGTCCCCTTCCGCCCGCGTGATCTGCGTCGACGGAAGCTCGACGACCGGAATCCCCCGGGAGCAGTCCACGTAGCCCGCGGCGCCCGGCTTGATCTTCGGGTTCCTCGCGCCGTCGAGAAGGGGCGGCACCCAGCCGATCTCGAGTTCCAATCCGTTCACGAGAAACAGGTCCGCGTCCCGGAGCTTGACGACGAAGCTCGGCTTGGCGTCCACGAAGTGGGGGTCCTGGACCCCCGAGGCGATCGTGGTCACGGTCACCTTGTCCCCGCCGACCGCCTGGGCGATGCTCCCCAGGTCCGAGAGCGAGGCCACCACGTTGAGCTGCTCGCGGCGAGGCGTGCCCGCCGACGCTCCGGTGACCGCCCCCAGGGTGACGAGGAGGCCGATCGCGAGACTTCTTATCAGGGTCATGGCTTTCTCCTTATGAGTATGGGACGACAAAGAGTCACGGAGTTCCATCCTCAGAACTTATGCGCTCCGTGAGCGCCGAACAGGATCTCGAACTGGAGGTAGACGCCGTGGGCGTCCCTCGGATCCCCGAAGGGCGCCCGGGACAGAAAGGTCGAGCGGTCGTAATTGTACTGGAGCCGCACCTTGCTGAATTCGCTGGGATAGTAGGTCAGCTCCACCGAGGCCCTTCCCCGCTGGTCCCGGAAGGCGTCGCTGAGGGAGTTGTAACTCCCGTCGGAGAAGCTGTCCCGCTCGCCGGTCGCGTAATCGAGACGGAATCCCGCCACCCAGGGACGCGAGAATCCCCAGACGACCTGGGAATAGGCTCCCCAGTCATTCAGGTTCCGTTCGCGGTCGATCAGGACGCCTACGCCATTGAACGCGGCCGCCGCCCCGTAGCGGCGCAGCATCGCCTCGGTCTGCCATCCGACGAAGGGCCAGCCCTGGTCGTTGGCGAGCGGTTTCCACTTGAGGTAGAAGTCGAATCCGAAGACCTGGGTGTGGTTGTCCTGATCGGTGGCATTGGGTCCGAACAGGGCGGAAAGCCCGGGAACGATCGTGATCTCATCGGTGGGATCGAAGGAGGTCTTGAACCGGACCAGATACACCATCCCTCCGAGATTGCTCACCGGGCGCGCCACGAGCGTGCGCCCGGCCACGTCCTCCCCCGGAACGCCGCGGAAGTAGGGGGCCGTGTCCCCCTGGGAGTTCTGGACGCTGCCCGTCAGCTCCGCGAAGAACGGAAGCGGTGTCAGCCAGGAAAGCTGGCCCCCCGGCGCGCGGTAGCCGTCGGTCCCCAGGACCCGGCCGACGATCACCGGCTGATCCACGAAATCCCAGGTGTGCGGATGAGTGGCATTGATGCGGCCGAAGGCGTTGAAGAACTGACCGGCCTTCAGCTGGAGGTTGAAGGGAAACTCCAGGGTCGTCAGGTAGGCTTCCTCGAGCTCGATCGTGGTGGCGCCGGTGTTGTCGATCTGCAGGACGATGTTGGCATCTCCGCGGAGATACGGGTCCACGATCCCGGAAAAGGTGAGCTCGGCGTTCTGGAGCGTAAATCCGCGGTTCTTGGGATCGTGCCCGCCGGCCTGCAGCAGCCGCAGTTCGTCCTCATTCGCGGTCGAGGCGCCTCCGACCGCCAGGAGATCGAAGGCGATATCGATGAGCTTGAGGCTGGCGCCGCCCCCGAGCGGCACTCCGGGGGTGACCGGGGAGTCCATCGGGCGAGCCGGCTTCTCCTCTCCCAGGGCCTTCCGGAATTCCTCCTCCATCTTCTTTCTCTTCTCCTCATCCGGATCCTGAGGAGTGGGCTTGCCGTCGCCCGGGGGTTTGGGCGGCGGGTTCTGCCCGGGGGGCTTGGGATCCTGCGACGGGGCTTTTTCCTCCGCCTTGGACGGAGCCTTCTTCAGCTCTTTCAATTCGGCTTCCAGCACATCCACCTTCCGGAGGAGCGCGTCGAGATCCTCCTGACGGAAGGAGTCCCGGCGGCGGGTGTCCCCGTCCGTATCGGCGGGCTTCACCGTGCCCGGCTCCCCTCCCCCCGCCTGAAGCAAAAGACAAGTTGCTGCAATGATGTAGGTCACTTGGACCCTCCCTCGAGTCTAAAAAGGTCGAAGCGATTCGATCCCGGAGACTAGGCCGGGAGGGAGGGAGGAGCGCGAGGGGCCGCCGGGCTGAACTTGAAAAGGGACGATGGAGTCGACGCTTCGACCTGGGGAGCCGATTCCACAAACCAGAAGGGTTCCGAAATCGTCGCCGAAGAGACCGTCAGGTTCCCGACGCTGACCTGGCAGACGAAGCAGCGACCCGCGTCCTCAGAAGCGGCCTCCGCGCAGAAGTGCTTCGAGGGATCCTGACACTTCGAGGGAGCGTCGTCATGCAGGATCTGGCTGTGGGAGGTGGAGGCCACCTGGCAAGTGAGCGCCAGGGCGGCGACCGCCACGCAAAGCCAACGGCCTGTCAGTGTCCCCTTTAGCACCATTCCATAATACGCAGCCGAGGCGAGAAGGACAGCTCTATTTTAATTTGGGAATCCGAATGGCCTCTGCGCGGACGGGCCGCCGCTCCGGGTGCCGCAAGCCCGGAGCGCCAAAGGGAACGGCCACCCCCCGCCCAGGAACGCCCTCATCCTCCTCGCCCCGCCGCGCGGAGGTCTACGGCTCCTGCTCGTCCTTCCCCTCGGCCGGCGGAGATTCGCCAGAGTGGGCCAGAGTCTTGTCCGGGCGCCAGACGTAGACGCACTTCGTGCACTTCAGGCCCTTGCCGTCGTAGTACAGCTTTCCACCGCAGTGAGGACAGACCGGTGTGGTTTTTTTCTTCCCCAAGCGCAGGCCCTGCGGATCCTTGGAATCCGTATTCGGTCTCGTTTTCAGTACTATCCGATTCGTCGATCCGCATTTTCTGGCGAGGAGGAGTTGAAGCTCCGGAAGTCCCCGGGCGCGGCGGCGCCCTAGCGTCCCGCCAAGCCCCGTCTCCGGCCGCGCTCCGACCGAAGACCCGGCGCGCAGTTCAGGCGGCCTTGTTCAGTTTCGCGATGAAGTCCTTGTATCCCGCTTCCACGTTCGCCGGGTCCGGCTTCTCCTCCTTCAGGATGGGATCGATGAAGCCGTCCATCGCAGTGTCGATCTCCTTCCAGAGCTCCTGTTTCTTGGCGAGGTCGGTCTTCCCGGTAGTGTCCCAGGCTTTCTCCAGTTCCTTGGCCTTCTTCTTGGCGGTGGCCAGATCCCCGGCTTTGAAAGCCTTGAGCGTCTCGTCCGCGAGCGTCTTATACGCGGTGATGTTGCTCGCGCGGGGCGCCAGGCCTCGGGGGGCATTCGACCCCTCCCACGCCGTCCCGGTCCACGACAGGATTGCCACGAACGCCGTCGCCAGTCCGAAGTTCATCGATGGTTCCTTTCAATTTCCCGGACCACTATAAAGGAAGTCCACCTTAAAGGAACGTGAAGGCCGGCCTGGGTCCATCCCCCCCGGGCCGCCGCCGTTCGAGGCCGTGGATGGCCGAACGCTCAAGGCCGTGCGGAACGGCGAAAGGGGCGTGGAGGACGTCGACGCCGAGTTCATCGACGCGCCGAAAGCCGGCGATGCGAAGCGAGCCCCCCGAATCGCCGACCGGTTCGGCTGCTAAAGGAAGGGCGCCCCTTTTCAGGGGCGCCCTTCGCGGTTTCGCCGAGACTGGTCTTGCCGGGCCCTACTCCTTGCCGTCGAACCCCGGCAATTCATCCGTATGTTCTTCCTGGACGGCCTGCAGAGCCGCGGGATCCAGGCCCAGGATGTCGATGATCGTGGGCGCCACCTGGAAGGTCTGGACCGGGTTCCGGAAGACCTTGTGGGGGAGCTTCGGATTGGAGACGAGGAGCGCGACCGAGCAGTCGTCGGGATTGAATCCGCCGTGTTCGGCCAGCTTCGTCCCGCCGGTGTAAACCACGCCCTGCGTGGCGATCACGATGATGTCCGGCGTGCGCGAGTCCTTCGTGGGATCCTTGTAAAGGCGCTTGAGGGAATCGCCCCAGAGGACGTCGGTGATGAGGGGCCGGCCCGTGGTCACACCGCCTTCGAAATTCAGGTTCGGGTTGGCCCGGATGGCGGCCACCGCAGCCTCGGTGAGCCCCTGGGTGCCCGGGGGAAGCCAGATGAGGGCTTCCGTGTCGTCCGAGAGCGCCATGGCATCGCCCAGACCCGCAGAAACCGAATTGAGCGCGGTCGCATAGAAGCTGTCATCCGCCGCGATGCGCTTCTTGAGGTCGATCGGGCTCTGACCGTGCTTGGCCGTGACGATGATCGTGGTCTCGTCGTAGACGCCGCCGGTCTTGAGCGCCGCCACCATGTCGCCGAGCGACTCGTCGACGAAGTGGAGCGCGCTGTCCAGGGCGGGCCCCGGGTTGCCGTCCGCATCCAGGTAGCCGCCTTTGAGCGCGGGGACATTGGGGTCCACGGCGAGCTTCTGCCCGACGCTGACCGACTGGAAATTCATGCCGAAGAGCGCGGGAGTGCCCACATGGTGGGTTCCGGTGTGATCGAAGCCCAGGCACTCGTTCACGATCGCTTTCACCTTGAGCTCGTCGTTCGACTGGATGCCCTCCGGACCCACTTGGGCTTTGGTGTGGTCGATCCCTCCTCCGGAGAGGACGCTGTTGGTGACCTCCGGGCTGTAGTAGTCGTCGATGCCCAGCCCCGAGGGACCCCGCACGATCTGGTAGGCCGCGGCGTGCTTGTCCGACCACGCCGTGCGGCGGCCGTGGGAGTGGACCACCTCGAAAATCGTGTTCACGCGGAGGAGCTCCCACGGAAGCACGGGTTTGTTCGCATTGGCCGGATTGGTGGGAAGCGCCGTGAGGTCGATCCCCAGTCCCGAGTAGTTCGGGACGTTTTTCACGAGATCAAGCGACTCGTCGTAGGCCGTCACCGTGCCCGGAGGCGTCCCCGGAGGAGCGCCCGGAGCGACGTAGGTCCGGTCGTAGGCGACGTCGTACCAGATTCCGGTCGCGTTGGGCGAACCTCCCGTGACGAGAGCCATGAGACCCGGGAACGAGTCCGAGGGCTTCGAGGTGGAGGCGGTGTTGTACTGATAGCCGTGGCTGGCCAGCTCGGCCAGCGCCGATCCCGGGTGGGCCTTCACCCAGTTGATCAGATCGATGCTGTGCATTCCGTCCACGCTGATCAGGAGGACGTGCCGGGAATGGTGCCCCGCCTTCGGCGCGGGAACCGCCAGGGCCGAGGGCAGGAAGACGCCTGCCGCAAGAAGGGCCCCCAGGACCGCCACCCGAAGAATTCTCGGACGCTGCTGACTCAAAAGTCTCATCTCCATCTCCTTAAAGATGGGCGGACTCTAGGATCCCTTCGCAAACCGATGATGAACTTCCCGACAGGCAAGCATGAAGCCCCATAATGGGCTTTGTCATGGGCGGCCCCGAGCGCAGGATCACCGGAGAACACCGCCTCCCGCGCACCGAGGAGCGTCCCCGAGCCGCTCAGGAATCGCGAGAAAATCCGCCGACCCTGGAGGCTCCGGATTCCCCAGGAGCTAAATCCGGTGAAGGGCCGACGGGCGACGCCGAGGCGACGTCCTCAAAGAGACCGGGTCGGGCTTTCCCGCGACGGCGTACATCGATCCCACGACCAGTCCGAAGACCAGGTGCTGCATCACGTAAAGGATGACGGCACCCAGGCCCAGTGAAGACGCGAAGGCGCCGGGAGAAGCCATCCGGCCGCTTCTTACCAGAGGATGAAACCCCCACGTGAACGGCATCAAAAGGCCGGAGATGATCGCGTGAACGCAGGAGATCAGGTAGCCGACCAGCCAACCGCTTCGGCCCAGCAGCTCCATGACGAGCGCGTACAGGATCCCCAGGACCATTCCCGCCCCCAGGTGCATGGCCAGCCCCAGGATCCAAGAGATCCGGTCGATTCTTGCGGTCATCATGGATCCGAGCATCAGCTCCAGGTTCATCGACGTCACGCCGAAGGCTCTCAGGCCGGTCAGGACCCAGGCGGTCGTGAGCGCGCCTGCAAGGCCGGCGACGATGGCTTTGCTCACCCGCAAGCTTCGCTCCTCCTCTTCTTCATGATCCACCGCGGGCTCCTCTAAAGGGTGATGCGGGGATCACGACGGAAGTGCCGCGCTTTTGAAAAACCTCCCGTTGTTGCCTCCCGCTCGGGCGACGCGTCCGAGGATCTGCTCCTGGAAATCCCGGTGACCGGGCACCGGCTCCGGAGAACCCGGGGGGGCCGGGACACCAATCAAAAAATAAAAATAAAAGCGCCCCATGTCCTTCTTCGGTGGATTTCCCCCCGGGGGATGGTCGTTCAGTTTGGATCTCCCGTCCTGAAGGTCGTGCTCGCTCTTCTTCGG
>DATGFI010000402.1:0-2854 GCA_035309205.1 Planctomycetota bacterium
TGGTCCGCCAAGTTCTGGCCGATCACGCGCCGACGGTGGAGGCTGCCGAACATCGGTGGGCCGCCTTCGCTGGGGAGCAGTTCCGCGAAGATGCCCCGGGTCGCTACGAACTTCTGGAGCGCTGGCTGGCCGCCGGAGGTGAAGAGGTCTTCCGCCGCGCCCTCGTGAAAGTCGAGGAAACCTTCCGCTAAGCCGCGACTTTCCCCTGCCTTTCCCCTGCCGTTCCCCTGGAGCGAGATCAGTATTTCGCCGATAATGGGGAATAATGGATACCCGGCCCCATCAAATCCCTGACGGGAAACCTGTGCAGGAACCCGAACTGATCCGCAGGTCCAAAAGCGGGAGCCGCGAGGCCTTCGGCCAGTTGGTCGGACGCTATCAGGTCCCCGTTTATCGGGTGGTCCGGGGGATGCTTGGGAACCCCTCGGAGAGCGAGGATGTCGCTCAAGAGGTCTTTCTCAAAGCGTACGCCAACCTGGCGAAGTTCCGCGGGGAATCAGGATTCTTCACCTGGCTGTACCGGATCGCGGTGAACGAAGCCCTCCGGGCCCGCAAGCGTCGCACGTTCGCCAACGCCGACGCCCTGCCGGAGGTCGAAGCGCCGCCCCCGGTGCCGTCGGAAGAAGACGCCCCGACCCTGGCCACGCTCGAGAAGCTCCTCCGGAAGCTCTCCGACGAGTTCCGTTCGATCGTGGTCCTGAGGGACATCGAAGGTCTGTCCTACACGGAGATCGCGGAAACCCTGGAGATCCCGATCGGGACGGTCGAATCGAGGCTTTTCCGAGCCCGACAGGAACTGCGCGCGCTCTGGAGACAGTCGAAGGAGGCGAAGAATGCACTGTGATGACGCCGCCCGCGCCCTTTACGCGGGAGAGATCCTGCCCGACGTGGAGCTGCATCTCTCCGCCTGCGACGAATGCCGTCATCTTTCCGACGACCTTACCCAGATGAACCGCGCTTTCGCCCGTGCCCGCACCGAGTGGGTCCCGTCGCCGCGTTTCCGGGTGCTCCTGCCCCTGGCCCCCTGGCGCCGACTCGCCATCGCCGCCTCCCTCCTCGTCCTTCCCCTCGCCGGCTGGGCCGTCGCGTCCGTCTGGCCCTCCCGCCCGAACTATGACGTCACCGCGGTCCTGGAGCCGAGCGCCCTCGCGGAGCCGTCCGACCGCGAGCTCCTGGGTACCCTCTTCCTTGAGGAGACGCGATGATGAAAATCTGGATCCTGATCTTCTCCACCGCCCTCTTCGTGGGCGGCACCTGCCTGGGCGTCGCGCTCCAGCCGAAGCTCGTCCCCACCGCGAAGGCGGAATCCAAGATCGACTCTTCCTCGGCGCCGGCGTGGGGTCAGCACCATAGCCGCGAGATCTCCGTGCACCGCTTCGTCTCCGAGCTCGACCTCAAGGGCGAGCAGGATCGCGAGCTGGACGTCATTCTCAGCGACAGCCAGGAGGAGATGCAGGCTCTGGGCCGCGCCATGCGCGCCTCGCAGGACAAGACCCGCGAGCGCATCGTGAGTCTGCTGACCCCCGAGCAGAAGACCAAACTCGACGCTCTCATGGCCGCCGAGCGGCAGAAACGCTCCGATGCCGAGCTCGCCAAGACAGTCGGGTCCTATACCCGTATCCTGAAGCTCAGCGACGATCAGGCGAAGGGCATGCGCGATGCCCTGGAGAAAGCGCGCAGCCGGCGCCGCGAGCTCTACGGCAAGGCCGGCGACCACCAGGAGATCCGGAAGGCCCTGCGCGAAGAGCAGAACAAGTCGATCGAGAAGGCGTTCACCCCGGAGCAGTACCAGCGCTACTTGGAGATTTCGGAACTGGATCGCAGCGATCGATAGGAGGGAATATGAACACGTGGGTTGCGATGGGGGCGGTACTGCTCTCGGCCTCGTCGGCATTCGCGCAGCAGACGGACGATCCGGTCGAGCGCTCGGTGCAGCGACTCAAGGACCAGCTCACCTTGACCGACGAGCAGGTCACCAAGATCCGCGAGTTCGTCAAGAAGGAGCGCGAGGACGTTAAATCCGTCCTGACTGACGCCCAGAAGACCGCCTACGACCAGGCCGGAGGGCCCCGCGGCAACCGGGGCCAGGGGGGAAACAACCCGGGCAACGGCTTCACGGGCTTCCGCGGAGGTTCCTGGCTTCCTGCCACTGACGACCTGAAGACCCAGCTTTCCCTCTCCGACGAACAGGTCACGAAGATCAACGAAATTCGCGACGCCGCCCGCCAGGAGCTGCGGACCTTCTTCCGGAACCGCCGCAACAACGGCGGCGGCCAGAATCTGGCCGAACAGTTCGGCGCATTCCAGGAGAAGAGCAAGGAGGAAACGATCCAGAAGATCCACGAAATCCTCACCGACGAGCAGAAGCCCAAGTTCGACGAGGCGCTCAAGGCCCTGGCCGCCAGCCAGCCGGCCCCGGGCCCCGGATTCGGCAACAACCGGGGAACCGTCGACGAGCGCGTCACCCGGGTAATGGATAGCCTGAAGATCGAGGACGGGAAGGAATCGGAGGCGGTCAGGGGCCTGGTCCGGAAGGTCGTCGAAGCGATGGACAAGCTCGACGCCTTCCAGCGCGAATCGAGGACCAAGATCGACGAGGTATCGAAGGACAAGGAACTTTCGGACGCCGCAGTGGGCGATAGGATCGAAGGGATCCTCAAGGGCGCCCGAGACCTCGAGAAGGACCTTGCCGGCGCCCGAAAGGCGCTGACCGAGGTCGTGACCAACCGGCAGGAGCTGGAGCTGCTCCGCCGCGGCATCCTCCGCTAGACTCCCGGAACGAGAGCTTCCCCGGGGCGGTGGCCACTGCCCCGGGGTTCGTGTCCGGCATCGGTTCCCAGCGCGATTGCTCCGG
>DATGFI010000403.1:0-3029 GCA_035309205.1 Planctomycetota bacterium
TTCCTCCCCCACTGCTCGTTCCAGCATGCGAAGCACCGAGCCGCCCTTGTTGTAAGAGATCGCGTCGAAGATCTGATCGACCTCGTTCGGGTCGCGAACGACGACCTCCACGGGGTGGGAGCTGCGCAGACTGTCGAGAGACTTCCCGGCCGACGTGATCTGCGCGAGGTACTCCTCAAAGATATTCCATTCGGGGAAGAGCGCGTTTGACGCCTTGTAGGCCATGAACGTGGCGAAGCTCTCGTTGAGCCAGAGGTAGCTCCACCATTCGGGCGTGACCAGGTTCCCGAACCACTGGTGCGCCAGTTCGTGGAGGACGACCTCCGCCACGCGGCGGCGCTGAGGGATCGACGAGCGCTTCGGGTCGACGAAGATCGCAGTCTCGCGGAACGTGACCGCCCCCCAGTTCTCCATGGCGCCGTACTCGAAGTCCGGGATCGCCAGGAGATCCAGTTTCGGCAGGGCCTTCCGATAGGGGATCCCATAGTAATCGCTGAAGAACTTGAGCCCTCGGATCGCGGTTTCCATCGCGAAGCGGCCGAGTTCGGCGCGGCCGGGCGTCGCGTAGACCCGGACGGGCATGCCGTCTTCGGTCTTGCCTTCGATCGAGTCGAACTCTCCCACCGCGAACGCGAGCAGGTAGGTGGACATGATGGGCGAGGGGGCAAAACGGACGCGCGTGCGGGCGTCGGGAAACTTGTCGGCGGCGACGACGGGCATGTTCGATACCGCGAGGCGGTCTTTGGGGACGATCATCGTGAGTTCAAAGACTGCCTTCTGAGCGGGCTCGTCGAAGCAGGGGAAGGCGCGCCGGGCGCTGGTGGCTTCGAATTGAGTGGTCCCCAGGAAGCGCTTGGTGCCGTCGGGCAAGCTGTAGCGGCTTCGGTAGAATCCACGCATTTCCTCGCTGATCTTTCCCGAGAATCGGATCGAGACGGTCGCCGGGCCCGCCGCGAAGGTCTTGGTCGAAACGAGCGTCAGCCGCTCCTTCGCCCCGTCGATGCGGACGTCGAGGCGGTCGCCGCCGGAGCGCGCTTCGGCGATCTCCAGGCCCACGGAATGCAGGACGACCTCGTTCGTCGAGGCCTTGACCTCGAGGTCGATCGAGACTTCGCCCTTGAAGGTGAGGGCCTCCAGGTCCGGTTCGAGCGTGAGGCGGTAGGTGCGGGGACGCGCGGTAGCGGGCAGCCGGAAGTCGCCTGAATCGGTCACGGAAGTTCCCCCTTTGGAAAGTTGGCTGGCGACTATCATAGAAAAAATCCGGCCCGCCGCATCATCATCTCGATGGCCTGGAGCGGTTTTCGGGGCGGGAGGTTCCCCACGGGGAGGACGTCCCGCGTCGTCGGTCCGGAGCGCCGAGGTTCGACCGGGGCCCGGGCGAACTCTGCCGGTCTTGGGCCTATTTTCCCGCCGATTCCATGGACGCGAACACCAGGGATGCCAGGATTTCGTGGCCGGGCGGGCCCATATGGACCTTGTCGTTGCAGAAGAGTTTCTCCCGCTGGTCCTCCGGTGTGTCGTGGAAAGCCTTCTCGGCGTCGGCGAGGCCGGATTTGCGCTCCTTGGCGGCGGCACGGGCGGCCTCCCCGAGTTCGTCCCGCGTCTTCCACATCTCCAAGGACGGCACCGTCGTCATGATGAGGACGTCCGCCTTGCCCCTGGTGGCGCGCCGGATCCGGTCGATTGTCTCTCGGACGGTCTCCAGGAACATGGGGCCACGCATGCCGGAATTCCAGTCATTGCCGCCGAAGCAGACCGTAACCAGGTCGGGCTCGGGCATCTCCGCGAGCCAGCGAGGCATGAGGATGAGATTCTGCCTCAACTCGGTGCCGCCGATCGCGGGATTGACGATCTTGACGTCGATTTTCCGGTCTTGGAGTTTCTTCGCCAGGATCCCCGGCCAGTTGATGGTCCGATTGGCCCAGTGGTGGGTGTCGGTCAGGGAGTCGCCCATCGTCACGATCGTGATGGGCTTGCCGGCCTTGAGCTTTGCCTGAACTCGTTCGAGCGGAGCTCCGCTCGGGATGTAAAGATTCGTGTCGAGCTCGATCTTGGTCTCAAGGCGCATCTCGTCGATGGAATAGGAGTGGGCCCCGTATTCGCGCCAGTACCACCACTTGCCGAACATCAGCGTGCTGAGCTTGGAAGGCGCATTGCCGGTCTTCGGATCGAGAAATTTCGCGGCAGGCGGCGGCATGGCCGGAATCAGGTCTCGCCAGGGAACGACGATCTTCTTCCATTCGGTGCTGTCGATCGGAAACATCAGGTCGTAACGTGCCGCGTAGTCATCGTTCCAGATGAACTGCAGGCCGCCGAAGTTCCTCGAGCCGTCGCCCTTCAGCCAAAAGGAGAAACCGGCCGCCTTATCCCAGTCGGCGGTTCCCCGGATGGGTGTCACGCAGAACGCCCCCGAGCAATCCTTGTCGAAGGAGAATTTCACCGCCTTGCCGATCTTGCCGTCGACGGTCTCGGCATGTCCGTTCTTCTCGGGAATGCGGACCTTGAGATCGTCCATGGAGTGGATCAGTGTGCTCGCGTCCTGAGCGAACAGCAGGGGGGCGGCGAGGAGGAAAGCGAGGAATCTCATGGGGCATCCTTCATAGGTAACACGGGTCCCCGCTCCCGGGCTGGTTCCATCTCTACGCGCCGGAGCCCGATCCGGTCTCAAGATAGTTCCCTCAATAGCCGTGTTCGGATGGGTCAATCTTTCCGGCGAACTTGCGATTAACGAAGAAGAAGTAGCCGAGGACGGGAAGCATCCCGGGGATCCACCACAGGAGCGCGGTGCGCAGGCTGGATTCGGAGGAGGCGGAGTTGTGGACCGTGAGCCCCCGCGAAGCATCCGTAGTTCCAGGGAGCACGTAGGGAAAGAGACTGAACGCGACGGAAGTCAGCATGCCAATGAGGAAGACGGTCGACCCCAGGAAGGCGGCGGGATCCCGCTTCTGGCGGCGCATCCGGACGGCGATCGCGAATCCAAAGGCCGCGATGGAGGGGAAGACGTATCCCCAGGGATGCTCTGCGAAGCG
>DATGFI010000404.1:0-4383 GCA_035309205.1 Planctomycetota bacterium
CATCCGGACAGCGTCATCGGGCAGTTTCTCCGCTACCGCCAGCTCCTGGAACTGCACCGGGCGAGCCAGACCTTCCGGGAGCAGGACTATCGCGACCTGCAGGTACTCGCGAATCTGGCGTGGATCCACCCCCTCTCGGCGGTCGCCTCCAGCCTGCGGGCCAAGGGCCGCGGGTATACGGAGGACGATAAGGTCGCGCTGGCCACGGACATGCGTGCGGCGATGGCCTCCATCGTTCCGCGCTGGAGGGCCATGGCGGACCGCGTGGAGCTGAGCGTGAGTCCCTACTACCACCCGATTGTCCCCCTCCTGTGTGATTTCTCCAGCGCCCGGGAAGCCATCGCCGATCTCCCGCTTCCGAATGCTCCGAGTTTTCGGGAGGAGGCGGGGGTTCAGGTCCGACGGGCCCTGGACGCCGGCGAAAAGTATTTCGGAAAACGGCCTCGGGGATTCTGGCCTTCCGAGGGCTCCGTCAGCGCTGAGGCCTGCGCTCTCTTCCGCGAAGCGGGGGCGGAATGGGTGGCTACCGATGAGGCGATCTGCGGGGAGGTCGGCGCCAAGATGGTCCGCGGACTCAAAGTCGCCTTCCGCGACACCGCCATCTCCAACCTCCTGGGCTTCACCTACCGGCAGATGGATCCGGCCGACGCCGCGAAGGACTTCATCCGCCGGCTGGAAGGGCGCGATGGCCCGGTCCCGATCATCCTCGACGGGGAGAACCCCTGGGAGCACTACTCCGACGGAGGCGTGGCCTTCCTTCGCGCCCTGTTTGGCGCGCTGTCCGACCATCCGACGATCCGCACCGTGACGATGAGCGAACTCAGTCCCAAGGGCTCGATTGACCGCATCTTTGCCGGCTCGTGGATCAATCGGAACTTCGGCATCTGGATCGGCCATCCCGAGGACCGCAAGGGATGGGAGTTATTGGGGCGGGCGTACCGGGACCTTCTAGGTTCGACGAACGAACTCGCCTGGGAATGTCTCCGCGCGGCCGAAGGCAGCGACTGGTACTGGTGGTTCGGGGACGACTTCACCAGCGCCCAGGATGCCGAGTTCGACGCCCTCTTCCGTCGTCACCTGGTCAACGTCTACAAGACGATGGGGAAGCCGGCGCCGGACGACCTCCTGCGGCCCGTCAAGCAGGTTCGCCGCGAGATCGTCCTGCGGGAGCCCAAGGCGCTCCTGGACGTGAAGCTGGATGGGCGCGTGACAGACTACTTCGAGTGGATCTCCGCCGGCCATTACGACATGTCCCGGGAATACAGCGCCCTGGCGGGCGAGTCTTCCTTCTTGAGCGACGTCTACTACGGCTTCGACCAGGAGCGGCTCCTGGTTCGGCTGGATTTTCGCAAGGGTTCCGAAGGCCCGCGGCTGCTGGCGGCGGGGGAGCTCTCGGTCGTGGTGACCCGGCCGCGGCAGATCGCGGTGGTCCTGACGGGCGTCACCGTCGAGGTCTTCGAAGGAGCTGTCTCGTTTCGGGACTTGGGCCTCAAGCCGGGAGAGAACGTGGAGTTCTTCATCGAATTCGAACGTACCGCGGGCGCCCCGGTGCGCCTTCCCACGCTGACCCCCCTGACGTTTCGGGTCCCGGCGTCCGACTTCGATGGTATAAATTGGCAAGTCTAAGAGCGGGAGACGCATGCCAGAGCTGAGACGAGACCCGGTGGCCGGTCGCTGGGTCATCATCGCGTCGGAGCGGGCCCGGCGGCCCGACGATTTCGGCCAGGAACCCCCGCTCAGTCCGCGCAACCTTCCCTGCGCGTTCTGCGCGGGCAATGAAGCCATGACGCCGCAAGAGATCATCTCGGTGCGGTCCGACGGCCGATGGAAGGCCCGGGTGGTGGCGAACAAATTTCCCGCCCTCATGGTCGAGGGCGGACTCGAGAAGCGCGGGGAGGGAATGTTCGACCTCATGAACGGAGTGGGGGCCCACGAAGTCATCATCGAAGCGCCCCGGCACGAGGTCTCGATCACCGGCCTGTCGGATGGGGAGGTACGGGACGTCCTTTGGCTCTACAAGCAGCGGCTCCTCGACCTGCGAAACGATTATCGCCTGGTCTACGGCCTGGTCTTCAAGAACGTGAAGGACAAGGCCGGGGCATCGATGGAGCACACCCACTCTCAACTGATCGCCACCCCCATCGTCCCGATGCAGGTGGAGGCGGAGATTCGGCGCTGCGCGGAGTACTTCGAGTTCCGCGACCGCTGCCTGCTCTGCGACATGATCATGCAGGAGATGGCGAGCGGGGCGCGGATGGTGATGGACACCCCCAACTTCATTGCATTTGAGCCGTTCGCCGCGAGGTTCCCGTTCGAGACGCATCTGATGCCGAAGCGGCACATGTCGCATTTCGAAGCGACCGACGACGCCATGCTTCCGGAGCTCGCGCGCTGCCTGAGGACTTCGATCGCCAAGATCGAGTCGGCGCTCAACCACCCGCCGTACAACTACCTGATCCATACGAGCCCGCTCAATGCGAGGCCGCTGGATCACTATCACTGGCACTTCGAGATCATCCCCCGCATCACCCGAGTGGCCGGTTTTGAGTGGGGTTCGGGGTTCTATATAAATACGGTTCCTCCCGAACAGGCAGCCTCTTTCCTCCGGGATATCCGCGTGTAGGCGCGAATCCGGGGGTATGATGAAAGACTGATGAACGTCGCCTTCATCTCCTCCGAGGTCGTCCCGTTCTCGAAGACGGGCGGCTTGGCCGACGTGGCCGGCTCTCTCCCCGACGCCCTTGAACGCTTGGGGGTCAACGTCAACGTCGTCTCGCCGCTTTACCCCTCGGTCCGGCGCCATCCTCTCGAGCAGCAGCCGAACCTGGTCACGGTGCCCCTGGGAGGGTCCACCGAGTGGGGTGCGGTCCGGAAGTCGGGCCACTTCCACTTTCTGGAGCATGATCGCTTCTATTCCCGCGGGGGCCTCTACGGCAACGGAAACGGCGAGTACGGCGACAATGCCCGGCGCTTCGTCTTCCTCATGCGGGGAGCTCTGGACTATCTTTCGCAGATCGGGAGGCCTCCCGACATCATCCACGTTCACGATTGGCAGACCGGCCTCGTGCCCCTGTACCTGAAGACCCTCTACAGCGAACGCTTTCCCAACACCAAGTCGGTTCTGACCGTCCACAACCTCGCCTACCAGGGCCGCTTCTGGAAGGGGGAACTGCCGATGACGGGCATCGGGTGGCACCGCTTTAACTTTCAGGATCTCGAACACTACGACGACCTCAATTTCCTGAAGGGCGGCCTGGTCCATGCTGACGCCCTGACGACGGTCAGTCCGACGTACGCCCACGAAATCCAGCGGAGTGAATTCGGCTTCGGCCTCGACGGGGTGATCCGCAGCCGCGCGAAGCAGCTCCGCGGCATCCTGAACGGCATCGACGTCGACGAATGGAATCCCGAGAAAGATCCCCACCTGCCGATGCGCTTTTCCTCGACGTCCCTGGCCGGCAAGGCGCGCTGCAAAGCGTCGTTGCAGCAGCGCTTCGGCCTGCCCGAACGTCCGGAGGTCCCGCTTTTCTGCATCGTCGGGCGTCTGGCTGAGCAGAAGGGGATCGATCTGTTCCTGAGGGCGGCCGACACGATTCTCCGCGACGATCTGCAAATCGTGATCCTGGGCTCCGGCGAGGATCACATCCAGCGGGGGGTCGACCATCTGGCCTGGCGCCATCGCGGGAAGGTGGCCGTCTACATCGGCTTCGACAACGGCCTCGCGCACCAGCTGCTGGCTGGCGGGGACGCGCTCCTGGTCCCCTCGCGCTATGAACCCTGCGGGCTGACCCAGCTGTATGCGTTGCGCTATGGGACCCTGCCCGTCGTCCGGTCGACCGGCGGCCTGGTCGACACGGTCGAGCCGGGCGTGACCGGCG
The DNA here is from genome assembly GCA_035309205.1 of Planctomycetota bacterium. GTDB lineage: Bacteria > Planctomycetota > MHYJ01 > MHYJ01 > JACPRB01 > JACQFK01. Next base: position 3,879 of record DATGFI010000404.1, read on the forward strand.
TCCGCTTCGACCATTACACTCCGGAGGGTCTGGAGTGGGCGGTGCGAGAAGCGCTGGCCATTTATCGCACCCCGGAACGCTGGAAAGCGATGCAGCAGGCCGGCATGGGGAAGGACTATAGCTGGGAAGCCTCTGCACGCGAGTACCTGAAGCTGTATTTCTCCCTGATCGGCAACTGAGGGAAGACGATGCCCCCCAGCAGCTCGAACCGCCCCGTGGACCCCTCCCTCCCCGGGGCTTCGAATCCGGCGGAATTCATCGACTGGGGCCCGCCGTTGCCGGATTCCAACGGCCGGCCCCGAATCCTCGCCCTGGTCCGCGATCCCCGGTGCTATTTTGCGACCTGGGAGGAAGGGGAGACGATCCGAGCCCGCGACCTGAGCTCGGGTGCGTCGGAGGAGCACGGCGTCGCCCGATTCGGGGTCTGGTATTTCGAAGGAGTGCCCGAGCACGAATACGAGGTCGAACTCCTTGCCGGCGGCCAGGTTGTCGCCCGCTCCGCCCG
>DATGFI010000405.1:0-3631 GCA_035309205.1 Planctomycetota bacterium
AATCCTCCTGCAGGTGAAGGCGCTCAAGGACAGCCAGGTCCTGGAGGAGCTGCCCCTCGCCCCGCCCGAAACGTTCAACCAGGAGGAATTCTTCGAGCTGGATTCGCCCGAGGCCCAGACCGGCACCGACGACTTCTTCGAGCTGGATACGCCGGAAAAGCGTGCGTCCCGAACCCGCAAGGCCGTGCCCGTCGTGTCGAAATCCCAGGCCGTCGAGGAATCGCAGAACCGCGCGGTCGTCGTCTTTCTCGTCTGCCTCGTGGGCATCGCCGCGCTCGGCGGATTCCTGTACTACAACAGCATATCCGACTATCCGATGACCTCCGGCGCGGAGCGGACCAGCGCCCAGCCCAGCTACAACCCCACGCCGAAGACCTACGGGTCGGCCGCCACCGATCCGCGCGCCGACGAAGTCAAGGCGCTGCTCGCCAAGGCTCAGGACTTCGCCAAAGCGAACCCGATGGATCTGGCAGGCCAGGAGGAGGCCTACAAGAAGGCCGTCGACCTGGCCGTCGGCTCTTCGTGGGGCCCCGACGCCAAGCGCGAGTATGACGGCGTGCTCCAGCGTCACCGGGAGCTCCTGGCCAAGGAATTCGACGCTCTCGACAAGGAGATCTCGGCGTCCGCCGGAAAGGAAGACTTCAGGACCGCCGTCGACCGGCTCGACCAGGCCAAGTCCAAGTACAACGTCGGCGAATGGCGCGGCGGCATCGACCTGAGAACCCGGAACCTGAAGAATTCAATCTGGGGCGTCCAGATCGGATTGCGGAAGATCGCGGTCGCCGCAAAGGAGCAGAAGAAGGACGCCGAGGTGAAGGCCATCGTCGACCGAGTAGCCAGGTGGAACCTGCCGGAATACTCCCGCGATCTCGACAACGCGCTCGGCGGGGAGCCGATCGCGAACTCGGCCACGAAGTCGTCCGCCGACCTCCCCTCCGCCTCCTCGGAGCTGAAGAGTTACGAGACCCGCTGGCGCGACGCGATGCAGCTGGCCTCCCTGCGGAATTACGACGGCGCCCTTGCGGCGCTCGAGAAAGCGGGCGCCGATCTCAAGGAAGCAGATTCGAAGGCCGCCCTGGCGGCCGACAAGGACATCGTGAGCAAGGTCCAGGCGCTCTACAAGGACGTCCTTCAGATCATTCTCCTGTGGAAGCGCAATGAGAAGATCCCGCTCGAATCCCTCGACGAGAACATGGCCAACGAGCGTTCGGAGGATCCCTTCCTTCGCGCCGACGCCGAACGCATTGAGGTGGCCCGGGCGGGCGCCCCTTATCCCATCGAGATCTCGGAGCTGACCGCCCGCTCGCTGACGCATCTCCTCCGGAAGACCAAGGCGACGCTCTCCGAGGCCGACTCGAAGACCGCTGCGCTTCTGTGCCTCCTCGAGGGGGAGATCGAGCCCGCGCGTCAGAACTACGCCGGCCCCGCGGAGCAGATTCCCTACAAGTACTGGTCGCTCGCGTCGAAGATCGCCGAATCGAAGACGTCCACCTCCGACGCCAACAAGCGCGAGCTCGCCGCCCGCCGCACCTATTTCCTGGCAGAACGCGGCTACGCCGACGTGAAGTCGCGCGCCATGGCGGTTCAGAACTACCGGGAGCTCCTGGCCCTCTTCCCCGGAACGTCCATCGTCGAACGCCACCGCGGCTACATCAACGCGCGCAAGGACGGCGCCAAGGACTACGTCTTCCTGCCCGACGACATGGACGCCGCGGGCACCTTCAACAAGTCGGGCAAGCAGCCCAAGTACGGCGAGTGCTGGACCTCGATCGCGGACAGCGATCCCAGCAGGGGCGCGCACAACTACGTCAACGTCAAGTTCTACGCCTTCCCGGATGTCCCGTATTCCTGCTGGGCGTACGTCGGGGCCTGCTGCCTGGAGACGTTCGCCGCCTATTACCAGGCGACGGACCTGACCTACACCAAGGGCAGCGAGGTGCTGAAGCTGGATCCGGGGAGCAACTCGTCCCTGCCCGTGCGCAACTCGATCACGTTCCTCAAGAAGACCCACGCCGAGCACGGCGGCGCCAAGGAGCCCAAGACCTGGCAGTGGGCGGAACTCAAGCTGCCGAGGTTCTCTCAGGCCGGCATCAAGGACGTTCGCGTCGTCACGGACCAGAAGGGCTACAGCGTCGCGTTCATCGTGATCTCGGCGACACGCACGGGGCCGCCCAACGAATCCGAGATGAGGTCCTGGATGAAGAAGCCGGAGACGGTCGCGGTCGTGGAGGAGAAGCCCGCGGCCGTGGACGCGCCGGTCGTCGAGGCCCGCGACCCGAGCCTGATCGGCCACTGGAAGCTCGACGAGACCGGCGCGACCGCGATCGACACGTCCGGGAAGGACAATAGCGGCGTCCTCGTCAACGAACCGTCGAGGGTTCCGGGCAAGAACGGCGGCGCCATCGCTCTGGACGGCAAGGACCGCTACGTCGGCATTCCGAACTCCGAACTGCTCGACAAGGTCCAGGAGGGCACCTACACCCTCGCCGCCTGGTTCAAGCCCAATTCCAGGCCGGGCGATCCCAACGACTCCGCCTACGCGATCCTCGCCAAATCGCCCTCCCATGAGGGGATCACCTACAACGCCGACCAGAAATTCGTGATGGACCATGTCCTCGCCAACGGCACCGTCGTCAGCGCGGTGTCCGCGACGGTCTTCCCCCCCGGGAACTACTATCACGTCGCCGGGGTCGTCAGCCGCTCCGAGGGGGCCGTGCGCATCTACGTCAACGGCCGCCAGGAAGGCACCGGGGCCTTCACGGCCGGCGGGCAGGCCAAGGACTTCAAGAACGAAACCTGGAAGATCGGGATCGCCGCACCCGGAGGCGGCGCCCAGCGCCTCTCCGCCGACGGGATCGTCGACGACGTCCGCGTCTACAACCGCGCGCTCCAGTCGGCGGATCTCAAGACCATCGCGGGCATCGCCGGGGGGAACGCCCCCTCGGTCGTGATCACCAGCCCCCTCCCCGGGGAGAAGTTCGACCCCAACGCGACCGTAAATCTTTCCGCCACCGTCACGCCGTCGGACCGCATCGCGAAGATCGAATTCTACGCGGGCAGCACGCTGCTGGGCTCCCGCAGCAGCGCTCCCTTCACCTTCGCCTGGAACAAGGTCGCCGGCGGCTCCTACACCATCGTTGCGCGGGCGATCGACCGGTCGGGGGTCGTCTATGCGTCGACGCCGCTCACCATCAAAGTCGGCAACCCCACGCTCTACCGCGCTCTCAATCTCGGGGGCGGATCCGTGCGCGTCGGCGAGGTGGATTTCGAAGGCAAGGGGGCCAGGAAAGTCTCGGTCATCGGCTCGCCGGTCGACCTCAAACTGGAGCTCACCCCCCCGCCGGACAGCTCGATCGCCCCGCTCTTGAAGGCCGCCGTGGTTCAGCCCCTGGGAACCTCCGTCTCCCTGATCGACATCCCCAATGGCACCTACCAGGTCTTCCTCTACGTATGCGCGGGGAACAATCCGCAGGTCTACGACCTCCAGATCGCCGGACGCATCGTGCAGACCAAGATCCAGAGCGGCTCGCCCGGCACCTGGCAGAAGCTGGGTCCGTGGGTGGTGGACTCCACGGGCGGCCTTCTGGAGATCGCCGCCCGCAACGGCGAAGTGAACTTCTGCGCCCTGGAA
>DATGFI010000406.1:0-3080 GCA_035309205.1 Planctomycetota bacterium
CCTCTATTTTCTGGGCACCCGGTGGTGGAGGGTCTGATCCCCGGAGGGGCGGAGGTCGCCAGGCCGTCCGAATCGAAATATTTCTGATCGCTTTTTATTTTCCCCGTCATATAGTTTAATTAGAATGGTTTAAGTAATAGGTATGCCTGCGAGCATCGATCCGGTCAATGCAATCACCCTGCTGGGCTTCATCGAGGAGGAGCCCCGCTCGGGCTATGACCTCAAGCGCGTCATCGACGAGCGGATGGAGCATCTCCTGGAAATGAGCGCCGGGACCGTCTACTACACCCTCAAGCGGCTGGAGGCCAAGGGCTGGGTCAAGGGCAGCGTCACCCGGAAAGGAAGACGTCCGGAGCAGCGCGTCTACCGCATCACCGCCGAGGGCAGGCAGGCCTTCAACCACCTGCTCGAGGACGTCATGAAGCAGCCGCAGCAGTTCGTATCGCCCTTCGACCTGGCGCTGTATTTCACCCCGCGGATGCGGCCCGAGACGGTGACCCGCGCCGTGGACAAGCACCTGGCCGACCTGACCCGGTTTCGGGAGTCCCTCCGGACGCTGGAGGAAAGATTCCCGGTCCGCTGGCCATTCCATCTGTACTACCTCCGTGAAAAAGCCAAGGAGATCGCCGGGTCCAGCGAGCGCTGGTGGCTGAAGCTGCGCAAGAAGGTCGAGGAAAGATCACGCGTTAAGGGATAGAGCATGGTCGATTTCGCGCTCAACGAAGAGCAGAAGATGATGGCGGACATGGCCCGCGACTTCGCGCGGACGGAGATCCGGCCGCTCGCGGACAAGTACTACCGCAAGGGGGAGAAGATCCCGCACGCCGAGCTGGACGAAATCCTGAAGAAGGCCAACGGCCTGCGGCTGATCGACTACTACTTCCCCGCCGAGTACGGCGGCCTGGGGATCACCGACAAGCTGATCACCTGCCTCATGGTCGAGGAGCTCTGCTGGGGAGACTCCGGCATCGCCATCCACATCGTGGCCAGCGGACTTTGCGCCAAGGCCATCGAGGCCATGGGAACTCCCGAGCAGAACAAGCGCTGGCTGGAACGCTTCTGCAACCCCAACAACGACCCCAAGATGCCCCATATCGGCGCCTTTTGCCTCACCGAGCCGGGCGCCGGGTCCAATGTCACCGGCATGACCTCGACCGCGAAGAGGGACGGCGATCACTGGGTCCTCAACGGCGTGAAGCAGTTCATCACCAACGGCGGCATCGCCGACACCTACGTCGTCATCGCCCAGACGAACCCCGCGGCCCAGTCGACCGCCGAGCGGGTCCAGGGCCTGGCCGGATTCATCGTCGAGAAGGGGACGAAGGGCCTGAAGCCCGGCTCGGATTACGTCAAGTGGGGGGTGCTCGCGACCAATACCACCGAGGTCCACCTCGAGGACGTCCGCGTCCCTGCCGAAAACAAGCTCGGAAGCGACACGACGGGCGGGATGCTGGGTGTGGTCTCGACGCTCGAATCGTCCCGCGTCATGGTCGCCTCAGCCGCCCTCGGCATCGCCCGGGCCGCGCACGAGACGGCCCTCGCCTACGCCAAGACGCGCGTGCAGAAGAAGCCGATCATCGAGTTCCAGGCCATCGGCCACAAGCTGGCGGACATGGAGACCCAGATCAGCGCCGCGCGCGGGCTGGTCTGGAAGGCGGCCTGGATGGCGACGAACAACGTCCCGTTCACCCGCGGCGAAGGGAGCCAGGCGAAGCTCTATTGCGGCGACCTGGCGGTGCAGTGCTGCCTGGAGGCCATCCAGATCCACGGCGGCTACGGGTTCATGAAGGAATACGACGTGGGCCGCTGGCTCATGGACGCGATCATCTTCAAGATTTGGGAAGGCACGGCGGAGATCCAGCGAAACACGATCGTCCGGTACCTCTCCCAGGGAGGCGGCAGTGACTAATGAAGCGGTGATTCTCGACGCCCTTCGGACTCCGGTCGGCAAGCAGAACGGCGCCCTCGCCCGCTGGAGGCCGGACGACCTCGCGGGAGAGGTGATGAGCGCGCTGGTCAAGCGCAACGGGGTCGATCCCGCGTCGGTCGACGACATCATCCTGGGCTGCGTGACGCAGGTGCAGGAGCAGGGCTTCAACGTCGCCCGGAATGCCGCCCTGGCGGGGGGCTTCCCCGTCACCGTCCCGGCGGCGGCGGTCAACCGGCTCTGCGCGTCCAGCCTCCAGGCGGTCGCCTTCGCGGCCGCGGAGGTGATGTCGGGACAGGCCGAGCTCGCCATCGGCGCCGGCACCGAGTCCATGTCGCGCGTGCCGATGGGCAGCGACGGCGCCCCCTTCTCTCCCCGCATCCTCGAGAGGTTCGACCTGGTATCGCAGGGCATCTCGGCGGAGTTCATCGCCGAGAAGTGGCAGCTCTCGCGGCGCCAGCTGGACGAATTCTCCTTCGGGAGCCATCAGAAGGCCCTCAAGGCGGACTTCAAGCCCGAGATCCTTCCCATCGACGGCCGGGATGCGGACGAGGGACCGCGAAAGGACACCTCCATCGAGAAAATGGGCACGCTCCGGGCCGCCTTCAAGGAGGGCGGCGTCATCACCGCCGGAAACTCCAGCCAGATCTCCGACGGCGCCGCGGCCCTGCTCATCGCCTCTCCCGCGAAAGCCAAGCAGCTGGGCAAGAAGCCGCGAGCGAGAATCGTCGCGTCCGCGGCGGTCGGCGTTGATCCCACGATCATGCTCACGGGCCCCATCCCGGCCACCGCGAAGGTGCTGAAGATGGCGGGCCTTCAGTTGAAGGACATCGACCTCTTCGAGTGCAACGAGGCCTTCGCGCCCGTGGTGCTCGCGTGGATGAAGGAGACCGGCGCCGACCCGGCGCGCGTCAATGTGAACGGGGGCGCCATCGCGCTCGGACACCCCCTGGGCTGTTCCGGCGCGCGGCTGCTCACCACGATCCTTTACGAACTGGAGCGGCGCAACGCGAAGCGGGGCCTGGTGACGATGTGCATCGGCATGGGTCAGGGCGTCGCGACGATCATCGAACGGATCTAAGAGAGCCACGAGGACCGGAAAGGCACGAAGCAGAGGCCGTCATGAAACTTCTCGAAGGCAAAGTCGCGATCA
>DATGFI010000407.1:0-6162 GCA_035309205.1 Planctomycetota bacterium
TGAAGGGGGGGGAACCGGCCGTCCGCCTGGAGATCGCCAGCTCCGTCTGGCTCCGGCAGGACTTCACGTTCCACGCCGCCTTCGTGAAGAACCTCGGGAACAGCTACCAGGCTGAGGCGACGTCGCTCGACTTCGGGAATCCAGGGAGCCTCGACCGCATCAACGCCTGGGCGAACGAAAAGACGCACGGCCGGATCCCCAAAGCCGCGCCGGAGGCCTTCCGACCGCTCGATATCCTCCTTCTCATCAACGCCGTCTACTTCAAGGGAGGCTGGGAACGAGAATTCAAGAAGGCCGACACCCGGAATGAGGACTTCACCCTCCCGGACGGGAAGAAGAAGTCACTGCCCTTCATGCGACGCACCGCATCGTTCGATCTTCTCGAGACGGAGGGCATCCAGGCCATCCGGATTCCCTACGGGGAGCTCAAGCGGGTGGCGCTCTATGTGTTCCTGCCGGCGGAAGGCCGGCCCCTCTTGGAGCTCCACAAGCAGTTGGCCTCCCGGTGGAGCGGGTGGAAGTCGATGTTCGGAAGTCAACAGGTCGAACTCCTGCTCCCCAGGTTCCGGCTGGACCTCGACGTGGACCTGCGGGACGCCCTCCTCGCCCTGGGAATGAAGAGCGCCTTCGCCCCGGGAGCCGACTTCAGCGGCATTTCGCCGAAGGGCCCCGAGCTCTATATCAGCGAGGTCCGGCAGAAGACGCTCCTGGAAGTGAACGAAGAAGGGACCGAAGCGGCGGCGGCCACGACCGTGAGGGTGGCGGCGAGGGCGGTCGAGCAAAGGGCGCGCGTGTTCCGGGTAGACCGTCCGTTCTTCTGCGCAATTGTGGACGACACGACCGGCGCCTTCCTCTTCACGGGATCGATCGTCGAGCCGAAATAGAGACTCCCACCCTGAGGGCCGCTTTCGCCTCCGTTGTCGCAATTCATGAACCGTTACGTCGCAACGTCGTAGATATCCCCGTTCCGAAGCCCACGAGGAGGCGCCATGAAGAACCGTTCAGACGGGTCCAAGATCGCCGACCGAGCCCGGGAGCTGTACACTTCCTCGCGCAAAGTGGCAGCCGAGGAAATCGACCGGGCCCACGGATTCATCCACGCGAACCCGGTGAAGTCCGCGCTGGTGGGCGTCGGGCTTGGATTTCTCCTCGCCTCGCTCTTCCGGTCCCGCGACGAGTAGTCCTGGCGGATCTGGACGGTTTCCCCTGAAAGGAGTGCCGAGATGCTGACGTGGTCGCTGACATTCCTGGTCGTCGCCCTGGTGGCGGCGCTGTTCGGCTTCGGCGGGATCGCCGCCGGCGCGACCGCGATCGCTCAAGTTTGTTTCTTCTTCTTTCTCGTCGCCTTTCTGGCGAGCCTGATCTGGCAGCTGGCGATGGGAAGACGTTCCGCCCCGCCCCTTTAGAGGTCCTTCCATGACCACCGAAAGCTCCCTTTCCGCCCGACGGTCCTGTTCGCCCTACCCGCCCGAAGCGCTCGGAGGCTTCAAGAAGATCCTGCTCGAACGGCAGGAGAATCTCCTGCGCAGCTGCGCGGGGCTCTCCCATGTCGCGCTGAAGAAAGCGGGGGCCCGAGGCGAAGACGATTCCCAGGTGACGGACGACCCGGCCGACCTGGCGGCGGAAACCTGCGAGCAGAACATCTCGATCCAGATGCTGGGCAGGCTGCAGGCGGAGCTCGAGGAGATCGCCGGCGCCTTGGAACGGATCGACGAGCGCAGCTACGGCTCGTGCGAACAGTGCGGGAAGCCGATCCCCCAGGCGCGGCTCGACGCAATGCCGACGGCCGACACCTGCGTGCCCTGCAAGTCCGCCCGGGAACTCGGCTGAGGATCCCCCTGGCGGTCTACTCCCCCTGGCGGACTTCCTGACCCTCCACTTTGATCTTCAATTCCGCGATGCAGGAATCCAGCACCGAGCCGCAGGAAGGATACTGCGCCTGAAGACGCCGGTAGGCCGAAAGGGCGTCCATGCAGGATCCGGCGACAACCAGATCCTCGATCCGGTCCAGCCGGGCGCACAGCTCGACGACCGCCTTGATCTCCGGCCGCCGGCGGGGTTCGACCATGTCGACCAGGGTCCGGTACAGGTCGAGGGCCCCCTCCCAATCCCTGGCCCGGAACTTGTCCAGGGCCCGCGCCTGGAGAAAATGAAGGTCGGCTGCCCGAGCCCGAAGCTCGGCGCCGGCGAACTCGGCGGATTCCCTGCCGAAGCGCGCCTCCGCGATGGCCAGCGCCTGCCGGAAGTCACCCATCCCCAGCGCCAAGCGGAAATCGAGCTCCGCTTCATCTTCTTCGCCGCGCCCGGCCCCGGAGGGATTCATGCCCGAGGTCGGCTGGGACTGCCGGGTCGCCGCCTCCGGAAGGGCCTGCCGCGTTTCGGGCACCTCTCCCAGGGCAGCCAGGAATTCCTCGGGCGTCTGGAATCGGCCCTCGGGTGTCGGAGCCATGCATTTGGCAATGATCGCCCGCAAGGCTTCGGGCACCCGGGCGTGCTCGCCCATCGGAGGCACCGTGCCCCGGGACTGCTTCACCAGAATCGTCGTCTCCGAGTCCTTCATGGAGAAAGGGGGATGGCCGGCCACGAGTTCATAAAGGACCACGCCCAGGGAGTAGAGGTCGGACCGCACGTCGAGACTGGCGCCCCGCGCCTGCTCGGGCGAGAGGTAGCCCACCGTCCCCATGATCACTTTCGTGTCTCTCCGCGGGATCCGCATGCTCTTGGCCAGGCCAAAATCGGTCAGTTTGACCGTTCCGTCGCCGGCCAGAAGGATATTCGACGGCTTGATGTCGCGATGGATGATCTTGAACTTCCAGGCCGCCGCGAGGGCGCTCCCGATGCCCTGCGCGATGTGCAGCACTTCCGAAATCGCCGGCGGTGGGCCCTTCGACAGTCGCTGGTCCAGGTCGACGCCTTCCACGTACTCCATGGCGTAGAACGGCCGGCCCTTCCAGGTTCCCGCACCGAAGACCTGGACCACGTGGCCGTCCCGGACCTGCGCGAGCAGTTCGGCCTCCCCCCGGAAACGCTCCCGGAAGTCCTGATTGCGGGAATGCAGGTCCCGGATCACCTTGATCGCGACCGTCCGATCCAGAGATTTCTGTCTTCCCTTATAGAGGGTTCCCATGCCCCCTTCCGCCAGAATCTGATCGTCGTGGATCTCGAAATCTCCTCCTTCATCCTCGGGGGCGTCTCCCTTGGCGCCGATCCGGAGCGCCTCACGAACGCCCTGCAGTTCCTCGAACAGCTCCTCGGGGCCTCCCGGACGGGCCTTGGGATCCTTCGCGAGGCATCGGAGGATGACCCGCTCCAGATCCCGGCTGATAGCCGAAGCATCCCGTCGGGGAGAAGGAGGGGGGACATTGAGGATCTGGTAAATGAGGGAAGTGTTCGAATCGTAGCCCTCGAACGGAGGTCGGCCGGAGGCGAGCTCGTAGAGGATGACGCCGACGGAATAGACGTCCGAGGCGACCCCTTCCCGTTCATTCCGCGCTTTCTCCGGGCTCAGCGACGTCCAGGTTCCCGTCAACTCGTGGACTCCGCAGCGGTCCCGGACGATGCTCGCCAGGGCCAGGTCGCCCAGCTTGACCTTCCCTTCCGGAGTCAGATAGACGCTCGCCCGAGTCGGCAGGATGGGAACCAGCCCGAACGCATGAGCCGCCAGAAGACCGCGGCAGATCCCCTGGCCGACGTGAACGATCTCCTCGGTAGAGAACCGAATCCCGCTTTTCAGGTGCTCGTCCAGCCTCTCGGCGGCGATCCGTTCGGTGGCATAGTAGAGCGACTGGCCAAAAACACCCGCTCCGAGGGTTCGGATCAGGTTCTGATGGGACGCGCCGGAGGCGCGCCCGCAGGCCTCCTGGAATCGGGCCGCGAAGGCGGCATCGGACAGGAGGTTGGGGCGGACGATCGTCAGCAGGACCTCCTGGTACGTGCTCCGGTGATAGCCGGCGAAGCGTGGTCCCAGCGGCCCGATCTCCCAGATATGATCGGGATCGAACGAGAATTCCCCCGCGACCGTTTCACCGGTCAGATCGAAGGGTCCTCTCGGAGCCGGGGGCTTCGGAGGCGGGGATACAGCGATTCCCTTCCCCTCCGGAATAGGAACGAGTGAGCTCATGCGGTCCCCCTACCGGGGATAGGGATCCATTCGTATCGCCGTTCGTTACGGAAGACCCGAGGCCTCCCCGGAATCGGGCGTCTCGCGACTGGCGGGATCGGGAGGATCCTGGGAAGGGATCGGCATCGCGCCGGTGGTTCCCGTCCGGCGCGGCCGGAAGCCGAACGAAGCCCTCGGAACAGCCCTTCACTTCCTGGGGAGTCTCGACGGGAAGGGCAACGAGGACGAGGGGGAGGCCGGAAGCCCGGCGCCTCTAGACCTCGGCCAGCCGCTCCTTCGAGTCGCCGAACGCGTCCAGATGCACGCCCATCTTGTCGAGCATCGACAGGTACAGGCTGCACATTGCGCGGTTGGGCTTGCCCAGGTAGTCGAGCGAGCGGCCGGTCTGGATTTTCCCGCCGCCGCGACCGACCAGCACCACCGGCAGCTGTCCGCATTCGTGCGTGCTGCCCTGCAGCATGCTCGACAGATAGAGGATCATCGTGTTGTCGAGCGCCGTTCGCTCGCCTTCCTGGATCCTGTCGAGCTTGCCCGCGATATAGGCCACCTGCTCCGTGAAAAAGCGGTTGACCTTCAACCAGTCGGCATTGTCGTTGTGGGAAAGCAGGTGGTGGATCATGTAGTCCACGCCCAGATGGGGGAAGCGCATCGATGAGTGGTCGTTGTTCAGCTTGAGCGTGCAGATTCGCGTGGTGTCCGTCTGGAAGGCGAGAACCAGGAGGTCGCACATCAGCTTCATGTGGACGTCGACATCCTGAGGAAGGCCGTCGGCGGGACGCGGCTGGTCGGGCTTCTCCAGGGTGGGCTTCCAGCCCTGCAGGCGCCCCTTCTGCCCCGCCTGCTCGATGCCCTGCTCGACCTCCCGCACCGAGTTGAGGTACTCGTCGATCTTCGCGCGGTCACCGTAGCTCACTCTCCGGCTGAGGCCCTTGGCTTCCTCGAGCACCTGGTCCAGCACGCTCGCATCCCCCTTCCCCGCCTCGTCCCGGAACAGGCGGTCGAAGGCGAGCGCAGGATACAGTTCAAGCGGGGTCGGCGTCGTCGGAGAGCTCCAGGAGATGTGGGAGCTATAGATCATGGAATAGCCTTTGTGAAGCGCGGACATCGACGCTTCACAGCCCAAAACGAGGCTCGGCACCTTCGTGTCCCGGCCGATCTTCTGCGCCGCGAGCTGGTCCATGCTGATGCCCGAGCGGATCCCGCCGCCGCCTTCCAGGACGGCGCCCGTGAGGAGGTCGCCGGTCTGGGCGCTGTGGATGCCGCCCTTGCCGGAATGCTGGTTGTAGAGTCCCCGGAAGAAAATCATCTTCTCTTTCACGGGCGCCAGCGGCTCCAGGACCTTGCCCAGTTCCAGAGACTTCCCTTCGCCCCGGGCGTACCACTCGCGACCGTGGAAGCCGTTGCCCGCGAAGAGGACCGCGAGGCGGACCGGCGGCTGGGCCTTGGCCGTGTCCTGCCCCCAGACCCGCATGGACTCCAGCCAGGGCAGGGCGATCGAAACTCCCGCGCCCCTCAGGAACGTTCTCCGAGTCAGCATCGTCATTTCCCTCTTTCAGTCTATCCTATTCTTCCCGGGTCGCTTCAATTCCGCGGTGAAAGCGGAACTGACGGCTCGTGGCGACCTGGACCAGGGCTCCCGACAGGGGCCCGCCCTTCTCCAGCGCATCGATCATCTCCTCGACGAGCGGGTGGTCCGACAGCGTGACCGCGCGGCCCAGCGCGTAGCCCAGCAGCTTGCGAGAAAACGTCCGCTCGACATCCTTCCGTCGGACGCCCAGGAGCCACCCGCGCAGACCCTCGAGGCCTTCGAACTGGGTGCCGTCCTTCAGCCGGACCTTGACGTCCACGGGGCGCCCGGCCAGGTCCTTCTCGCGGAAGCGGCCGATCGGATCGTACTTCTCCATCGCGAAGCCGAAAGGGTCGATCCGGACGTGGCAGCTCTGGCACTCGGGAAGGCTGGTATGGCGGGCGACCAGCTCCCGAACGGTTTGCTCTCCGTCGGACTCGGTTTCCGGCAGGCGTGGAACGTTGGCCGGTGGCTT
>DATGFI010000408.1:0-2256 GCA_035309205.1 Planctomycetota bacterium
CACGACCTGCCGCGCCGCCGTGGAGGAGCTCGTGCCCTATCTGGTCGGGAAGGATCCCCGCCGGGTCGTCCACCACTGGCAGGCCATCTACCGGCATTCGTTTTATCGAGGGGGTCCCATCCTCACCTCCGCTCTCAGCGGCATCGACCAGGCGCTCTGGGACATCAAGGGGAAGGCGCTCGGAGTCCCCGTCTATGAGCTCCTCGGCGGACCGACCCGCGACCGCGTCCGCGTCTACGCCCACGCGGGGAAGCCCGAGCTCCTCAAGGAAAAGAAGGCGCTCGGTTTCACCGCGTTCAAGTGCAACCCCTCGAAACTCCGGCCCGCGCGCTTCATCGAATCCCCGGCCTTCGTTTCCAAGGTCGCCGAAGCCTTCGCCGGACTGCGGGAAGCGGCGGGCCCGGACTGCGACATCGCGATCGACTTCCACGGCGCGATCAGCGCCGCGCTTGCCAAGGTCCTGATCAAGGCCCTCGAACCGTATCTCCCCATGTTCGTCGAGGAGCCGATCAACTGCCAGGAGACCGACGTCATGGCGGAGATCGCCCGCGGCACGCATCTGCCGATCGCGACCGGCGAGCGCATCTTCACGAAGTGGGGCTTTCGCGAGATCCTGGAAAAGAAGGCGGCGATCGTCCTCCAGCCGGACCTCTGCCACGCGGGCGGCATCACCGAGGTCCGTCTCATTGCGGGCATGGCCGAGGCGTTCTACGCGTCGATCGCCCCTCACAATCCGCTGGGGCCGATCTCGCTCGCTTCCGGCGTCCAGATGGCCGCGTCCATCCCGAACTTCCTCTGCCAGGAACAGGTCAGCCTGGGGGACGGATATCTCAAGACGCCGTTCACCGTCCGGCAGGGCTACCTCGATCTGCCGACCGGCCCCGGCCTCGGCATCGAGCTCGACGACTCGAGGATGGCCGACAAGCTCGATCACGAATGGAAGAACCGCGAAGAATACGACGCGGACGACCATTCGGTCATGGACTGGTAAGGAGGGCGGGCGCTCTTGCGATCGAGGACAGTTGTTCCGGGGGAGGCGAGCCTCATGCGGGTCGTGTTCTTCGCCCTGGTTCCGCTTCTCTTCGCGGCGTCCGAGCCCCAGGAGAAGAAGAAGGCCGGGCCGTCGATGGACTACGGCCCCTTCCTCTCCTGCGCCGTCCTCAGCAAGCCCGGGGCGAAGTTCGACAACAATACCGGCAATTTCGAAGGTGACGTGACCGCGAGGGGCTTCCTGATCAAGCTGGCGGACGACTGGAGCGCGGGGGCCGTCTTCGACAGCGACAATCTCCGGATCTCGGCGGCCTGGCTGGGCACGCCGATCAAGTTTACGGGCGTGATTTTCGACGGTGCCCACGGGCCCAGCCCGACCCTGGGCGCGGCGCCGGTCTTTCAAACCCCGCACGGCCCCGGCTGGGCAAAGGACGGAAGCTTCAAGGACCCCCGGCCCGATACGATCGCGCCGCTCCCGCCTCCGGGTCCCCTGCCCAGGGACTGGGGCCGCTACGGCGGACTCTACCTGAACGGGAAGAAGACCGTCTTTTCGTACACCGTGGGGAAGACCCCGGTGCTGGAAAGCATGGAACTCGAAGGCGGAGAGGACCTCAAGGCCTTTGCCCGGACGATCCAGGCCGGCCCTTCGGAAGGACCTCTGGAGCTCCGGGTCGCGACGTCGGCGCCCGAACTCCTGGTGGAGCTGATCGGGCCCTCGAGCGGCGCCAAGCTGGTGACCGAGGACCAAGAGATCCGCCTCCAGCTGGCCGCGGGGGCCCATGAGCCGCTCAAGCTTCTGATCTCGGGCGGGGGGGAGACGAAGAAGGAAGCCTTCGCGGCCCTCGTCAAGGGATCGCCCCGGCCCGGAGACCTCTCCCCGCTCACCAAAGGGGGCCTCCCGCGCTGGCCCGAATCGATCGAGACCCGGGGCATCCTGAGCAAGGAGAAGGGCCCCTATGTGACCGACGTGCTCACGCTCCCGGAGAAGAATCCCTGGAAGGCGAAGCTGCGGGTCGGCGGCATTGATTTCTTTTCCGACATGACCCGCGCGGCGATCTGCACCTGGGACGGGGACGTCTGGATCGTCTCGGGTATCGATGCCGGCCTGGAGAAGCTGACCTGGAAACGTTTCGCGACCGGCCTCTACCAGCCCCTGGGCCTCCGCATCGTGAACGACGAGATCTACACGGTCGGCCACGACCAGATCACGAAACTCCACGACCTGAACAACGACGGCGAGGCCGACTACTATGAGAACTTCAACAA
>DATGFI010000409.1:0-2348 GCA_035309205.1 Planctomycetota bacterium
GTTGTAGAGGAACACCCATCCATTCACGAAGCGGTTCCACTCCACGCCCAGCTCCCCGACGCCGATCTGCGGACCCTCCGGCTTGTCGCCCTCGGTGGGGTAATCCTTGAAGATCGGAACCGCTTCCTTCTCATTCGCCGACCAGATCGCCTTATCGTCCGAGGCGTAGCCCGAGAAGAACTCCATGCCCACCGCCTTTTCGATCTCCACGGCTCTCTTGCGCGCGAGGAACGGGGCACTCCTCCGGAAGTATTCCCCCCCGTTCGTGCTCCAGAAGTAGAGGTAGCCGTCGGGCGTCGCCGCCATCGCACCGCAGGAGAAAAGACACTTTTGTCCCTTCGACAGATCGTAGAGGTACCGGTAGTTGCCGGTGAGGGCGTCGTCTTCCGCGACCGACATCACGAGGCGGGTCGAGAACCCCAGACCCCGCTCCGGACTCGGCCCCGGCGGATAGACGAAGTTGTCGGTGGCGAAGACCACGTAGAGCTTGCCGAACAGGCTGATCCCGTAGAATGGACCTTCATTAGTCCGCAGCGGCACGGGCTTCTGCCCCGGCTCGGTGAAAACATGTGGGCTCTTGAATGCGCCGATCTCGTTCCGGGGAAATTCGAGCTTGAAACCGTCCTCGGGCTTCATGCCCGGGACGATCGCCGCCCAGCCGATGCAGTCGTCGTTAAGTGGGTGCTGGTTGCGCGGCGGATCGGAGAGCTCGTTCGGCTTGCCGCGGAACCTCGGTGCGAGGATAGGGTCGCCCATGAGGAAGTAAAGCCTTCCTCTATGCGCGACGGTGGGGGCACCGTCGGCGGCGATGATCCCGTAATTCGTCCTCGTCTGGCTGGCGGTCGGCTGCTTCGTCTCCCAATCGATGTCCCCGGTGAGCTGGCAGCACTTCTTCGTCGACCCGGGCACGTACTTCCAGTCGGTCGGGAGCGTCGGTGGGATCTTCGCACCGGGCGGCGGACTCGCGGCCATGATGGGATGCGCCGGTAGTTCGAATGTGCCTCCGCCCGGGTGGGCTCCGGCTTTTCCGATGAAGATCCGCGGGAGCGCGGGCTTCGGCCCCTTGTCGTCGAGCTCGAGCTTGAACGCCAGCGTGGGATTCTCACCCTTGACGCGGAAGTCGACGCCGGTGGTCCCTTCCTTTCTTGTGAATCCGAAGGTGATCTGCTCGTGCGCCGGCCCCAAGACGAAGTCGTCGGTGGGGCGGGGCGCGTCCTCGGCATGGACCTGCTTGACGTCAGTGAATTCGCCATCCTTTGCGAAAATCGTGCCACTGAAGTGATGCTCGATGTCCTTCGCCATCGCTCGGAGGTGCCAGCCGCGCTCGTCGTGCCAGATGATGTAGTGGGCGGGGGCTGACAGGGGGCTTTCGGGCTTGCCCTCCGGATCGATCGTGCCCTGCCAGGGAGCAACGCAGGCAATCAAGAGGTCAAAGACCGCGAGCACAAGGTTCTCTCCCAGCCGCAACTGAAGAGGATCCATAGGGATATTGTTTTCAATCATCCCTTCATAATCAATGGTATTAAAACCCCCTGGTCCGCAAGGGCCGTGAGGGTTCAAGTCCCTCCCCTGGCACCACCCATCGGATGCCCCTCTATCCCCCCACCAAAACTCGCGAAAACTAGGGAGCACATGACTCAAGCGATATCCAGGAGGGATCCCCTGTGGGCAAAGATGGGGCATGAGGATCTTTTCCCGATGGAACTCAGCAACTTGAACTCCGACACGAAGGACGAGAAGAGGGAGTCATAAGGTAGAATTGTTGCAATTGAGTGAGGGTTCATCATGACCAGCGCATCCGTGCCCGCGCGTCCCTCGGGATCCACCGGAAAGCTCGTGTTCTTCATCATCTTCGCCGTGCTGACCGTATTCGTCACAGTCGCGAAGAACGCGAAGATTCTCGACCCGAAGTCCGAGATCGCGCAGCACTTCGCGCCGACGATGGGCTATCTCGCAGTGCACGCGGCCTTCGGAGGGCTGGCGTTGGTGCTGGGGGTGTTTCAGTTTTCGAACCGTATCCGAGCGAAGTACCTTAGCCTGCACCGGAAGCTGGGCTATCTCTACGTGCTGGGGGTCTTCGTTTCGTCGCCGTTCTCGATTCCGGTCGCAATGCGGACCGGCGGATCGCCGTCGCTGGTGGCGGCGGCGTCGACGCAGTCGTTCGGCTGGATGGTGACGACGGCGATCGCCTTGTACTGCATCAAACGCGGGAATGTGGAACAGCACCGTCGGTGGATGATCCGGAGTTATCCGTTCGCGATGGTCTTCACGGTGGCGCGGATGATCATTCCAATTCCACCGATTCTGGCCATGGGGCTGCCCGGGGTCGAGATGGTTGTCTGGTTAAC
>DATGFI010000410.1:0-4301 GCA_035309205.1 Planctomycetota bacterium
TGGCCGTCGCCGCGGGCGCGGTCTGGGGCGCCTCCACCTCGGTCCGATGTGCCGAGGGTAAAGGGCAATGTAGTGGGCAGTGGATGCAGCTCGCCTCTTCCGATGGGCTCCTGCCCTCCGGGGAGACGGAGTCCGGCCGGCCGGAAAGAGGGGTTGTTGAAAGCAGCATCCGGACGGGATAGCCCCCAAGCTTCTCCCCGATCATGAATTGGACCGTGTCCCGGGCCTCCGCCGTCTCAACCCGGACCGTGATCGTCGCCACGCCGCCCACCTGGTCGGGATAGATCTCCCTCACGCCTTCAATTCTCCTCAGGCCCTTCTCGTAGCTGTGGATGACGTCCTCGATGCTGGGTCGCGAAGCCTTGGTCGTCTCCGGAGACTTGCCGTCATCGGTCTTCGGGGTGCCCACGGTTGGGGGATTGATCGGCGCCGTCTCGGTCCGGGGGGATCGAGGGAGAGGGCAATGGATCGGGCAATGAGGGCAGTTCGCTTCTTCCGCCGAGACGCTGCCGGCGGGACCCGCGGCTTCCGGTCCCGCGGGTAGCTGCAGCTTACTGACTAGAATCCGGACGGGATAGCTCTCCAGGGCCTCGCCGGTCATGAAGCGGGCCATGTCGCGGGACTCCTCGGTCTCGACTCGGATGGTGATGGTCGCAACCCCGCCGGCCTTCTCCGAAACGATCTCCTTCACTCCCGCGATCTTCCTCAGGCCCTTCTCGTAGCGATGGATGACGTCCTCAATGCTGGGAGGAGCCGTCTGCGGAAGCAGAACCCCCTGAATCAGGGCCGATATCGCGATCACGGTCGCAAGACTCATGGCCGACCTCCCCTCACATACCACGGGATGTCTCCGACACACCAAAAGGGGCCCCGCGCCTCGTCCCTCCGAGGGCCCGATCCCCACCCACCTGCCTGATGAGACCGCTTCCGGGCCGGGTCGGGCAATCCGGACTCGCCCCTATTCGGGTGTCGGTGATGTCCCCGACAGACGGGGTCGCTCCCCTGGCTCACCTTGGGGGCTTCACGGGTCTCGGGAGGCGAGGAGGGGTGGGCCGCGTGGCGGGCCGCGCTTCCCCGGAACGAATCCGTTATACTGTCGTTGTCTGGAGGCCGCGCGGTCCCCGAGGTGCCGATGAGATTCCGGTGGGCGTATCTCCTGATGATCCTCCCGACGCTGACGGACTGTCTCGAGACCGGACGCCTGCCGTCGACACCCCGCGAATTCATCACGGAAGTCGTTCTCGCGATCGTCGTGGGCGGCTGTGTCCGGATGATCTACAGTCAGCAGGAGGGCATCCTCGCCCGGACCGCGTGGCTCAACCTGCTGAGCGATGTGACGAGCTCCTCGAACGAAGCGGACACTGTCGAACAGGCCTTCCGCTTCGCCACCCGGCGGATCTGCCAAGAGGGGGTCTGGTCCTTCTGCCAGGTGTACGTGCCCGAGAGGCATCCTCCCTCGTCCATACGATCGGCCTCGCCATTGTTCTTCGATGCGAAAGGTTCCCGGCCGGACCTGAAGGCGGCGCTCGACGCACTCCGCTTCGACAGGGGAACGGGATTGGTCGGCCGGGTTCTGGATCGGGGAGAGATCGATGGGGTGAGCGATCTCAAGACGGATCCCGTCCTCTCTCGGAGCGAGGCCTTGGCCAAGTCCGGCATGACGTCCGCCCTGGCCTTCCCGATCAAGATCGGGCACGAGACGGCCGCGGTCTTCCTGTGCCTGTCGGAGCATCCCGTCAACGGTACGAAGGACGTCCTCCACCACATGTCGGTCGTGGGGGTTGAACTCGGTCGCGCGATGGAGAGAAAGCGTCTCCAGGAGGACTACACGGAGGCCGTCTGGAAGGAGCAGCGCCGGATCGCCCACGAGCTCCATGACGGCCTGGGCCAGCAGTTGACGGGCTTGGGGTACATGGCCAACACCCTCTCCGAGTCGCTCTCGGGAAGCGAGGAATCCAAGGGCGCCGAACGGATCACGCAGGGGATCGCCCGGGCGCTCGACCAGATTCGGGGATTGGCCCGGGGCGTCCAGCCCGTCGAGCTCGAGGCGGAGGGATTGATGTCGGCCCTCGCCGAGCTTGCAGAGCAGGCCCGATCCACCTACGGGATCCCCGTACGATTCGAGTGCACGGGCTCCGCGCTCGTGAAGGACAGCGAGGTGGCCATGCATCTCTACCGGATCGCGCAGGAAGCCGTGACCAACGCCGTCAAACACGGCCGGCCGAAGTCGGTGACCATCACCTTGGAGGGTCAGAAGGAGGGAATCCTCCTCACCATCCGCGATGACGGGCTTGGCATGGAGGGAAGGGAGTCGATGAACCAGGGGAGTGGACTGAGAATCATGAAGTACCGGGCCTCAACCATCGGCGCTTCTCTCGCGTTCGAGCCGGGCGACCGAGGAGGGATGATCGTCCGCTGCGCGCTGTCGTCCGCGGATGGAGTGCTCCGCGAGTGAGGGGGCAGGATTTCGGATCGCGGTTCACCGGTTCAAGACCGTAACAGCGAGGAACGATCGGATGACTCAAGTTCCCGGGAACGCGCCCAAGGGCTCGAGGAAGAAGAAGGTCCTTCTGGTGGAAGACCATCCGATCGTCCGGCAAGGCCTGGCGGAGGTCATCAACAGGAGCCGGGACCTGTCGGTCTGCGGTGAAGCGACGACGCCCAAGGAGGCCCTCCGCCTCATCCCGGCGGTCAGGCCGGACCTTGCAATCGTGGACCTGTCGCTGGGAGAGGAGAACGGACTGGACTTAATCAAGGATCTCCGGGTCCGCCATCCCGAGCTTCCGGTCCTCGTCCTCTCGATGCACGATGAGTCGTTCTATGCGGAGCGGGCGCTCCGCTCGGGAGCCAGAGGATACATCATGAAACGGGAGCCGGTCAGCGTCCTGCGCGCGGCGGCCACGCAGGTCCTGGCGGGGGACATCTATCTCAGCCCGCACATGTCTCAGCGCCTCCTCCACACCTTGGCGAGCGGGGGGAAAGCGGTGGAGCGTTCGCCCGAAGACCGCCTGAGCGATCGGGAACTTGACGTCTTCAAGCTCATCGGAAGTGGGCGCGGAGCTAGCGACATTGCGAAGCAATTACATTTAAGCGTGAAAACCATCGAAACCTACCAAGTCCGGCTGAAGGAGAAGTTGGGACTGGGTACGGCGAATGAACTGTTCCTATACGCCCTGAAATGGGTGACGAGCCAAGAAGCTCAATGAGGAAGGGTCGGACAGGCCTCCTCGAGTAGGCATCCTTGCCCCTCTAATACAGAGATCCCTAAGTTCCTCGACTTTAGACATAAACGCAGTTCGGTCCAACCTCTTGGAAGAACAGTGGCTGTGAGGCTGGACGACAAAACTTCAGCTTGTCTTCTTTAAGAAGTGCCGCGAAGCAGGCGTGGATCTACTTCATCGCCCGATGGGACCACCCCGCCGATCCTCACAAACGGATCACCGGCTGCGACACTTCAGGACTGACGCCCGGGTTCGCGGCCCTTTGGATCGATATAACTGTCACTCGTGCTCACGAGTTGGGTCGCACCAGGGGCCAACCGGTCCAGCGCTCCGGAGGCCATTCGAAAATGGAGGATAAGCTTTCCTCGTACCTATAGGACGGGCACCGGAGAAACCCGAGAGTTTGCGCCTGAGCTGCGCCCACTTCTGATTCAATTCGGAAAACTCAACCAGAGGTTTCCAAAAGTCGCGGCCGAATAGACAAGTCGAAGGTCCCCTTGCAATTCTCCCATGACGCCCAAGTGGAAAGGACTCGCTTGCGCCACGAACTAATCAGACGAGACTATCCTTGGAATTGCCTGGGGTGCCTCCTATAAAGGCCGGGTATGGTGGATTTCTGGAAAACCAAGCGCCTCGTCATCATCGGAGGCGCCGGCTTCATGGGGTCCCGGGTCGTCGACCGAATCGCCGCCGCCAGCGCCGAGGTCTTCGTACCAAACACCAAAGATTACAACCTGGCCGACGGGTCGGCGGTGAAGCGCCTGTTCCAGGATGCTCGCCCCGATCTCGTGATCAATGCGGCGGCCCTAGTCGGCCGAATCGGTTCCAACCCCGGGCGCTTCTTGTACGAGAATCTCATGATGGGCGCCCAAAGACTCGAGGAAGCGGGCCATGCGGACGTCCGGACATTCGTCGCGATCGGGACGATCTGCGCATACCCCAAGTTCACGTCGGTTCCATTCAAGGAGAGGTACCTCTGAACGGACTATAGTGACCCCTACTCCAGCATTTCCTTGATCGTGACTTCGCGTCCCTCCTTCAGCGAGCGCTTGCCCGCCTCAAGCACCGCGACCAGCTCCA
>DATGFI010000411.1:0-3188 GCA_035309205.1 Planctomycetota bacterium
AGCCCCCGCATCACGTCCCGGATCTTCTCACGTTCCATAGCTCACTCCACCCACGTCATGACGCGCTGAGCCGGCTTTCGATCCGGTGCCAATGGCTGCTCGGCCGGATAACCAACCGGGATCAGAGCTGCAATGTCCCAGGACGGCGAGACCTCCAGGGCTTTCTTCAAATGATCGACCGCGACCAGGGGTCCCGTCATTCCTGATGCTCCCAAACCCATCTCATGGGCCGACAGAAGCAGATTCTCGATCGCCATCGAGACCCCGATCAGGCCGGAGTTCTCCTCCATCACCCGAATTCGCTCCCGGTCCGCAGGATCGATCGCCGCGTCGACGAGATTCGAAAGAACCGTCAAACTCCGGAAGAGGGCCACAATGACGACAGGCGCCTGGTCGAATCGAGTGAAATAGTCTCCGTACGACCGGAACGCCTCCTGCGAGGCTGGCTCTACATGATGCGCAATGCGATCGACCGCAGCCCGGACAAACGAGGCAAGCTCGGAGATCTTCTCGCGATTGGTCACGACGATGAAGCGCCAGGGCTGCTTGTTGCTGGCCGAAGGTGCCGTGATGGCTGCCTCGATCAGTCGCTCAATCTGCTCCCTTGGTGGGCAATCGGATCGGAAGAGTCGTACGCTACGCCGTGACTTCATCAAGTCGTAGATCATCCTTCCAAGTACCCCCCGTCGATCGTGTGGATCGATCCGGAAATAAAGGCCGCCCGATCGCCCAGCAGATACACGGCCAGATCCGCGACCTCTTCCGGCCTTCCTAGTCGATTCAAAGGAATCCGCGACAGGATCTCCTCCTCCGCCAGTGCCTTCGTCCCCTGGATCATATCGGTGTCGATCGGCCCGGGGCGGATGCCGTGTACGCGGATCCCCTTGCGCCCGTATTCGCGGGCCAAGGCCCGGGTCAGCGACTCAAGACCACCCTTGGTAGCCGCATAGACGGCCTGCCCTTGCGACGGACGCACGGCGGACACCGAACTGATGTTCAGCAGTACGCCGCCGCGCTGCCGCATCATGACCGGCAGCACCGCCTTTGAGCAGATCACCGGACCTAGCAGATTCGTCTCGATCTGCTCGCGGATCTGATCGAGCTCCACGGAGACCAGCAAGCCGGGCCGGTTCACGGCGGCATTGTTCACCCAGCCGTCGACGCGACCCGTCTGCTCCTGGAATGCGGCGACCGCCCGATCGACCTGGGCCGCGTCTCGAACATCAAATGGGAGGAGCAGGGCCTGCTTCGGATACTCCTCGTGAAGCGCCCGGGCTTCCTTCTCCGAACCCCGGTAGTTGACGCCGACGATGGCCCCGGCCTTGGCACAGGCGACCGCGATCGCCCGGCCGATGCCCCGGCTCGCGCCGGTCACGACGATGGATTTGCCCTCAAGCATCGAGCGCCCCCAGGAGTAGCGATGCATTCTGCCCACCGAATCCGAACGAGTTCGAGAGGACCCGGCGCTGGCGGTGGTCCCTGGCCCGGTGCGGAACGTAGTCCAGATCACAAGCCGGATCCGGCTCGTCGAGGTTGAGCGTGGGATGCACTTGGCCCGCATTCATGCAGAGGATCGCCGCGATCGCCTCCACAGCCCCCGCGGCCGAAATCAGGTGCCCGATCATCGACTTGGTCGCGCAGACCGGGACCTTCGCCGCGCGCGGTCCCAGGACTCGTTTGATCGCCAGCGTCTCGGCGGGATCATTTTTCGGGGTCGACGTCCCGTGGGAGTTAATCGCATCCACCTCCTCCGGCGAGATTGCACCCTCGGCGAGGGCCGCTTTCATCGCTTGCCACGCGCCCCGCCCCTCGGGATGAGGTTCACTGATCCCGTGGGCATCGAAGGAGTTGCCGTAGCCGAGGATCTCGGCGTAAATCCGAGCGCCTCGCGCATGGGCACTGTCGAGGGACTCCAGGAGCAGGACGCCGGCGCCCTCCCCAAGCACGAATCCATCCCGGTGCCTGTCGAATGGCCTCGAGGCCTTTTCCGGCCGGTCATTCGCCGTCGAGGTCGCCCCGATCCGACAGAAGCCGCCCACGCCCAGCGGATTGATCATGGAGTCCGCGCCGCCGGCCAACATCCAGTCGCAGCGGCCCGCGCTGATCATCCGGAACGCCGCGCCAATGGCGTCCGTACCGGCCGCACATGCCGAGACATGAGTCATCGGTGGCGCGGTCAGTTGGTACCGATGGGCAATAATGTGGACGCAGAGGTCCGATGGCGTCTGGAGAAACGACATCCGGTCCGCCCGGCCCGAAGGTGGGACGAAGTCCGGCCTGCGGGACGCGGCGAGGTCCTCCATGGAGAACAGTTCCAGCCCAATCCCCATGCTGACTCCGCCCTTCCCGTCCGGTCGACCCGCCGTTTCGACCGCCTGCCGAGCTGCCTCCAACCCGAACGTGATCTTTCGATCCCGAAGCACCGGGCCGGTCCAGCGCACCTCCGCAGCGATCCGGGTGGGGAGCTCGGCGGGGTCGAAGAGGGTGATCTTGCCGACCCCCGAGACCCCGGCGAATAGGTTCCTGCCGAACTCATCGACAGTATTGCCGATCGGCGAGACGACGCCCAAACCTGCGACGACGACGCGCCGCTTCATGGCTCCAGACTCCACACGCTGGAGGCGACAAACCCGTCGCGGCTGCGCAGTTCGTGGCGAAGCCGCCCAGGAGCGGCCGCCGCAAGCGCGACAGGCAGCGACGCGGGACCCATCGAGCCATCTGCGCCGGTCTCAGAGGGCACGACGCTCGACTCGAACGGGTCAGCGGGCTGGTAGGATAGATCGCACTTCAACAGCCGGCCCCGAATACGGCCTGCCGCGCGATCCGCCGGCTCCAGCACCACGCAGCCGGCGGCGTCGGCCAATCTCGTCTGGGGCGGCTCCACTCGCCCGAACTGGTGGCGGACCAGGAAATTCTGCTGGTGGGCGACGCCGAGAACCAAAGCCACGTCGACCCGTCCTGCCTCGAGGGCGGCGCGGGCTTCCTCCAGCGCGACGTAGAACTGCCCGGGGCCGGGGTATGTGACGAAGTAGGGGCCCTGAATGTCGAAATTGGCCGAGACGTGGAAGGCCGGCATGTTCGAAAGACAGCGGAACGTGAGGAGCGGATTGACCGCGTTATAGCCCTCCGTCGAGAAGCGCCGCATGGAGAAGGTCTGCCCTTCCAGCGAGCCTTGGAGCAGAAGCTCG
>DATGFI010000412.1:0-3664 GCA_035309205.1 Planctomycetota bacterium
ATCTACCAGCAGCTGAACCTGCTCAAGCCCCCCACGGGCGACGAGAAGAGCTGGAAGAACCGCACCGACAGCGTGATCAAGGCGCTGCAGGACCTGATCGACAAGAAGCCCAACGCCGTCGAAAGAGTCCGCCAGGTCACCGACTGCAAGGGCTGCCACGACGCCCACCGCGTCGGCGGGAACAGCGGCAAGTAGACCCGGCGCCGCGATCGCGCGCTCGAAGGGCGCCGGACCTCCAGTTCTCGCGAGAATCCCCGTCCTTAGTCTATTCTCCGCGGGAGACGTCTCTCGAAACCCGACCGGGGCATCTGAGGCGCAAGGCTGAAGGAGCTTTTCAGGGCCGGCTCGAGGGGAACTCACCTCTAAGTTCGTAGAGGTTTCCCGAGTCTGCATCGGAAGAACTTTGGGCCGCTGAACGGCCCGACCCGCCGGCCCCCCTCGGAAAAGTCCCCGACCGCGCCGACCGCAGACTGGCCCCAGGATCAATTCGTGGTCGCGGAGACCTGGACCGTGTTGAAGTCGATGTTGCCGGTGGAACTCTCCCGCGCGCGGACGATGAAATAAAAGGTCACTCCGGAGGCCAAATTGTTGATCGTGAGACCCGTGGCGTTGGCGGTACTGATGAAGGGCGGAGCCGCAAAATCCTCGCCGTTCGAGCTGGTCGAAAGATAGACGTCGTAAACGATGGAATTACCGTCCGGGGAGTCCGAAGCGGTACCCCAGGCGAGAACGATCGTGCCGGGAGGCCCCGGGGGGACGGCCGGAGCCGTTGCACTTGTAGCCCCGGAAAAGGTCGGCTGGCCCCCGTTGGTGGCGGTGGCCGCCGCGGTGGTGAACTGAAAGGCGAACCCCGGGAACGTCGTCCCATCCGCCCCCTTGAGGGTGTCCAGGACCGTGACGGTGTAGGTGATGCCGCCATTCAGGGCGGCGGCGGGTTTGATCGAGATCTCGTTGTTCGCCGTGCTGAAGCCGATCGAGCAGGTGACGATCGCTCCGAGGTTGTCCGTCAGCGTGAACGAGGTCGGCCAGGTGCCCGGGTCCAGCGCGCGATCCCAGTCGATGTAGATGATGACCTGGCGGGCGACGGAGGGTCCTTGGGGCAAGAACCCGATGATGGTCGGGCCCGTGTTCTTCGTCGACTTGCCGCAGGCCGGGACGAGGATCACCAATGCCAGGGCGAGCAGGGCCTTCCAGCCTCCGCGCCGGGGAATCACTCGGCCCAGGGAACCCGATGGGGCGGACCGTTCGAACTTCATCGCTCGCTCCTCACTGTTGTGGTTGAAGGTATATCGAGGTCGGATCCTGAACATTTGACCCCTTGACGAAGGCGGAGTCCGCCGTGACCCACCCGAAGCAGGTTCCCCGCTCTTCGACAGGAATTTCCGGTTTCTCGATGGACAATGCCCTTCACTTCTGTCGCACCTCTTCGTTTCCGAAACCGTCGCTCCTCCAGGGAGCGGAGGGATAGTCCGACCCCTGACGCCCCCGGCGGGCGTAATTCCCCCAGGGGCTCGCGTCACTGAATCGTGATGGCAAACTCCGGTTCAGGAGAATTGGCGTCCGCGACCCCGTTCCCGTCCACCGCTCGCACCATAAAGTAGTAGGTGTCCTTGGACGTGAGTCCGGTGATGGTCGTGCCGACCGTGGTGATCCCGGCCGCGGAAAACCCCGCGGCCGCGAAGTCTTCCATTCCGGAGGTGAGCGACCAGGCCACGTCGTAGGTGATTCCTGTGCCGGAATAGTCCACCGCGGCATTCCATGTCAGGGTGGCCTGGCTTGTGACGGTCGAACTCCCCCCAGTGATTCCCCCGAACGCGGGAGGAGTGGAATTGCTGTTCGAGCCCTTGCAGGCCGGAATCAGTCCGAAGAGTACCAGAGCGAAAAAGGCGCGTATCCCGTAATCCGTCATACGATTCATGGTCATCATCCTTAGAGAAAGCTTCCGGGATTCAAACAACACTTTTTGGGCGCGGTGTTCGGGGGGAGATGGTTTAGCCCGGAAGAGAGGATTGCTGATGAGCGGCGGAGAACAGCTTGAGGTAATCGGGCTTCGTCAGCTCGGATGAAATGCGGGGCGGGATCGACGTCCCGACGCAGGGCCCCAAGATCGCGCCGTCGTCCCCGAACCTGGAGCCCGGCTCCTGGGGATTCGCGGGCTGCCGCGAGTTGGGTGCCATCCGGACGGACGTGTAGATGCAGACGGTGAGGTTGTGACGCGGGGGCCGGGGACGCCTGGAATCGTGGCATCGGTTCCCGTCTGGCCGGTGATTGGAGATATTGCGCGGGCTGACCCCCAGGAGCACCAGCGTCAGGACTCCCGCCAAGAGGCAGGAAGCCTGCTCTCGTGAGAGTCTTGGAAGGCCGGAGCTAAACAGTGCCATCCAGTGCCTTCTTTGGAACACATAGGAGGATCTGAAGGCGCCGGGACCCTCAGGGCTGCTCCGCTCGGCCCGCCACAAACGACTCATCGGGCTCCCATTATAGTTATTGCACCCTGGATTGCTAGACGTACCGCACGGCACCCTTCCTGCAGTCTCTTCGATAAATGCTTGTTCCCCGGGTCGGTCTGAGGCGGCCGGGAGGCGCCGGCCCGGGGACCGGATCCGGGACGGGCGTCGGAGAGGGCCCCCCAGGCGCCGGCGGGCCGAGGCGCCCGGGTCAACGACGCCCGGACCTCATTTTTCGAGACCCCGCTGGCGCTCGTCGGTGTTCCTTCTTCAAGCATGAAGGAGATTCCCCGCATGATCCGCCGCGTCGCCCTCGCGCTCCTGGCTCTCGGCCTCGCCGCCTGCAGCAGCCCCGGACGAACACCCTCGACCGGCGGCGTCTTTGACCGGACCGCGCCCGAGGCCCAGGGCGTCGCCTCGGCGGCGATCCTGTCGTTTCTCGAAGATGCCGACCGCATCGACGCCATGAACAGCTTCATGCTCGTCCGCCATGGTCACGTGATCGCCGAGGGGTGGTGGGGGCCCTACGACTCCGAGAGCAACCACGAGCTTTACTCGCTCAGCAAGAGCTTCACGTCGACCGCGGTAGGCTTTGCCGTCGCCGAAGGAAGATTGAGCCTCGACGACGAGGTGCTGAAACTCTTCCCGGAGGATGCGCCCCCCGAGCCGTCGGCCAACCTGAAGTCGATGCGAATCCGCGACCTCCTGACGATGTCGGCGGGGCATCAGGACGAGACCTCGTCCGCCGCGGACAAGATCACGCCCAAGTCCTTCCTCTCGCACCCGGTACCCCACAAGCCGGGCACGCACTTCAAGTACAACACCCCTGCAAGCTTCATGCTCTCGGCCGCGGTCCAGAAACGCACGGGGCAGACTCTGGTCGAATACCTGAAGCCCCGCCTCTTTGAGCCCCTCGGCATCTCCAGGCCGGTCTGGGACACGAACTCGCAGGGCATCGCGCTGGGAGGCTACGGCCTGCGAGTGCGGACCGAGGACATCGCGCGCTTCGGCCAGCTTTACCTCCAGCGGGGCGTCTGGCAAGGAAAGCAGCTCCTCCCGGCGGACTGGATCGACTTGGCGACCTCGCGGCAGGTATCCAACGGCAGCAATCCGAAGAGCGACTGGGAGCAGGGCTACGGCTTCCAGTTCTGGCGCTGTCGCCACGGGGCCTATCGGGGAGACGGCGCCTTCGGCCAGTACTGCGTCGTGCTGCCGGA
>DATGFI010000413.1:0-3686 GCA_035309205.1 Planctomycetota bacterium
TCGGGGACTTCATGATGGCCAACGACCCCCTCTACCTGGGCTTCAACCACGAGTTCGGGCCCGACGGGGGGCTGTACGTGATCGACTGGTACGACCCGCGGCCCTGCCACGGACAGACCCCCGCCCACATCGACACCGGCCGCATCTACAAGATCACCTACGGCGAGTCGAAGAAAGTCGAGGTCGACCTGGCGAGGCTGCCGAGCCAGGAGCTGGTCAAGCTGCTCCTTTCACGGAACGACTGGTACGTGCGGCACGCGCGGCGCCTGCTCCAGGAGCGCGGAAAGGACGCGATCGCGGTCCAGGCGATCCATTCGCTCTATCCGGCGGCCGAGCCCCCCCAGAAACTGCGCCTCCTGTGGGCGCTCCACGGCATCGGCGCGGCGACGGAGGACTTTCTCCTGGATCAGCTGAAGTCCAGGGAAGAGTACGTCCGCGCCTGGGCCGTTCAGCTGCTCCTGGAGGACCGGAAGGCCTCTCCGGCGGTGCTCAAGCAGCTCCTCTTCCTCGCCAAGGAGGATCCCTCCTCCGCGGTGCGCCTCTATGTCGCCGCGGCCGCCCAGCGGATCGCCCCGGCCGACCGCTGGGCGCTGGTCGAGGCCCTGGCGGCCCACGCGGAGGATGCCAACGATCACAACCTTCCCCTCCTGGTGTGGTACGCGACGGAACCGCTCGTCATGACGGACACCGCGCGGGCGGCGAAGCTCATGGCCTCGTCCAAGCTGCCGCGCCTGCGCGAATTCATCACCCGCCGCATGGTGGCCGGCGCCGGGGCCGGCGCGCCTCCGCCGCCCGTCAAGGTCGAAGCGGCCAAATCCGTCCCCGATACGGCCCTCGTCCTCAAGCTCAAGCCCGGGGAAGGGACGACGGTGAAGAAAGCCGCCGTCGATTTCGGCGGGCGACTCGCCTGGACGGTCAACCAGCATCCGATCGAAATCCCGAACTCCCCGGACTATGTCTTCAAGCTGTCCGACAGCTTCACCCTTTCGGCCTGGGTCCATCTGGCGGAAGTGCCTCACGACGGATGGAAGGGCGTGCTCACCCATTCCCGGGACGCCAAACCCTGGTACGGGATCTGGATCGAGGGCGACGGGCACTGGTGCTTCGGCGGCCCCAAGAACATCAACGGCGCCTCCGCGGTCACCGGATGGCAGCACGTCTGCGCGGTCCAGGAGGGCGGCGGGGCCCGCAAGATCTACGTGAACGGGGCCTTGTCGGGCACCGGCGCCGCGGACGAGGGGACCGGCACGGGAGACCTCTGGATCGGCGGGGCCAAGGGCACCCAGGAGACCCTCGACGGCGTGATCGGAGAGATCCGGATCTATCGGCGGGCCCTCGACGCGTCCGAAGTCGCGCACCTCGCCCAGAACCCTTAGACCGGATATCATGGTTCCGTCGCAGGACGGAACCTTCGTGATCAAAGTTCAGCCCGCCCGGAGCCGGATCGAGAAGTCGGAGACTTCCGACCGGATCACCCTCACCATGCCGCCCCGAGGGTTCGTGGGCGTCGGGGGGGCCTATACGCTCGGGGCCCTCCTGTGGCTCGCCTTCGTGGGCTTTCTCCTGTTCGAAGCGGTCCGGAGGAAGAACCGCGAGTTCGCGGTCCTGATCCTGGTCCTGGGCCTGCCGGGAGTGCTGGGGCTCCTGGCGGGGCTCGGGCAGGCGCTCCGATCCTGGTCGCTGGAGCGCGATGCCGCGTGGCTGACCCTCCGGCGGCGGGGCCTCCTGGGATCGGTGCTCCGGCGCTGGCCCGCGCCGGACATCGGATCCTTCTATGTCCGCGACGGGGTCCCCGGGCCCGATCTCTCGGTCCGATCCCAGCTCACGGTGGGATTCCGGAACGGGCGCAGCGTCGACCTGATCCAGGACGAGGACGACGAGGAGCTCCAGTGGACCGCGGCCATGCTCTCCGAATCCCGCGGCACCCGGCAAGCCGCCTCCCCCCTCATCCTGGCCGCCGAGCCGGATCGTCCTCGCGCCGATCCCGCGATCGTGCCCACGACGCTCGCGTGCCGGTCCTTCGAAGGGGGCGTCGAGGTGTCGTTCCTGCCGCTTCTGCGCTCGAAGGGACTCTGGTGGAGGTTGCCGCTCGAGGCCCTCCTGGGGACCGTCGCGATCGTCGCCGTATCTGTCGTCCTTCACGCGACGACGCACGGCGCCTTCCCGTCGGCCCTGCCGCGCCTCGCCGTCTTCAGCCTGCTCGGCTGGACGGGCTGGAGGATCTGGGTGCTCGCGCGGTCCGCCGCCGTGCGGATCCTGGACGGGATCGTGACCGTCCGGCAGAGCCGGGCGAAGGAACCGCTCGAGTTCGGCGTCGGGGAGGTCGAGTTCGTGCAGACTTACCGGGTCGGCCGGCGCACGTAGCTGCAGTTCCTCCTTCGAGACAAGCCCAAGGTCCGCCTGATGGAAGGCCGCCCGGCCCAGGAGCTGGAGTGGGCGGCGCGCTTCCTGCGGGTCGCGATCAAGGGACGGACGGCGGTGCCGGAGGACGCCTCCTTGAAGGTGGACGCCTCCGCGGGAGACTGCCAGGTCTGCCTGGAGAAGATGGACAGCCGCGTGGTCTACTGCGGCAAGTGCCGCACGCCGCACCACGAGGAGTGCTGGAGTTACATGGGGATGTGCTCGACGTACGGCTGCCGGGAGATCCGGTTCGAGAGACGGAACTGATCAGTTCCGGCCGATGGTCCTTCCCGCCTTCTTCTACCTCTGGATTTCCCTGCCCCCGCTTGCATACGCCACCTACGAAGCTGATTCGAGCTTTGGCGTGAGTCGCTTCAAGTAGCCGTCGAAGGGTAGAACCGTCGCTTTCAGCAGCCTGCTAGCCCGAAGAATGCGTCAGCAGCCAAGATTTTCGGCTCACTTCGATATGATCTGGAGCGAAAGCTTCTTGATGCGATAGATGGCGGTAAACGCACCGACGCACAGCTTGTCCGTAGCCACGCCCAAGCCCGGATGGACGGACAGACGTTTCCAGTCACTGGTCCACGAATAGACCTCTTTCCCATCGGCCTGCACGGTGAAGGAGCTCTTCCGGACGGAGTAGGTCAGCGTCCGGGCTACCCCGGTCTTGAAGAACCCCGGGGGAAGTTTCGGGTTTCCACCCTCGCCCGGAAGCTTTTGATCGATATTGTAGATCCCGCTCACCGTTCCGCCAGCTCCGTCGATGCTGAACCCGAAGGGCTGGCCGCCGCCGGTGAGGACGACGAAGAAGTCTCCGACCGCATTCCCCTTTCGCTCGACGACCACAGTGAGATCGTATTCCGTCGGCAGCTTTTTGGGCACATCCAACCGCATGAGCATCGCGGTGCTCGATCCGTCGGCCACCAAGATCCCGTCCTGGAACTCCCAGGTCCCGTTCCGTGCGTCCCGCTTGGGATCGATGACCCTGAGAAGATCTTCGCCCGGCGGCAGACCGCGGAGCGTGTCGATCCGCTTCTCGATCTTGGAGCGGACAAGTCCCGAAGCGTCTGAAAGCGCGCTCTCATAGATCGCGGCGGCATGGGTCGAGAGCTGCCTCCTGCAAAGCGGGCTCTTTTCCTTCTCGGCCAGGTCGAACCAGCTATCGCCAAGGGCTACCCGGTCTGACGCTTGAGGGCTCAAGGTTAGTTCCTTATCCGCGAGCGCCTTGAGGGCCGCGTCCGACCCCTTCAGGATGAAGCGGAGACCCAGGTCCCAGCTCCCCTTCA
>DATGFI010000414.1:0-5262 GCA_035309205.1 Planctomycetota bacterium
TGGACGATAAGAAGCTGACGTTCAAGCACAACAGCCTCGAGCAGCGGCTGACGACCATCACGGTCGACGCGCGGGTGATCAAGGAGATCCTCGCTTAGGAAGATCGGTGGCCGGCGGCCGAGCCGGATCGATCTCCCCCTAAAACCGGCGGCCGCCCGAGACGGGACGTCCGGCATGGCCGGGTCGATCCGGGACCAGACCGTCTTTTCTCGTCGACGTCGCCACCGAAGCGGAAGCCCCGGCCGTCGGCGAGCGTAAAAGGGTCAGATGAGTGCGATGCTCCGCGGCGCTCTTGCGCGTCGCCTCCCGAACCGGGATCCGATGGCGGGGATGTTTTTCATCGAGAGACCGAAACTAATCCAGGCATGATCCCGGGATCGGAAGTAAGATGAATCCATGACTTGGGGGATCCCACGATGAGCGACGTCGCGGCGGCGCGGGCCAAGCTCGGCCTGGACGCGGATCAGTTCAAGGCGCTGCGGGCCTTCCTCGACGGCAAGACCTTCGGCCTCAGGATCGTGTGCGACCACACGCACGCGCGAACGGAGGAGTGGGCCGGTCGCATGGGCGTCGACATGGAAGCCCTGGTCGACGCGCTCAAGACCTGGGGAGGCGCCTGCGACTGCAAGGTCGTGGCCAACGTGACCCCGGATAAGTTCGGCTGGTAGGCATCGACGGACGAGTTTTTCGGGTTGCCCATGAATCCGATGTCCGAGCAGGAATTCCAGGACTACCTCCGCCAGGCCAACTGGTTCATGCGCGGCCAGATGGACGAAAACCGCAAGGCGTTCCAGCTGGACAGCTTTCACCGGTTCGACTGGGACCAGTGGCGGGGGGAGCTCGTTTTCTCCAGCGGCGGGACTCCCAAAGTCGTCGCCAGGATCCAAATCGCAGGATCCCTGTCGGCGAAGTCGAACCTCTGGGTATGGGCCTGGGCGAACCCCGGTTATCTGGCCTCCGTCCGGCAGGCGGCCCTCAGGACCAAAGAGTTCGGAACGGAGCGCGGCATCGTCCGGCTGATCCAGCCCAGATGGGCGGCGAAAGAGTCGGATGCCTGGGAGATGACCGCGCTGGCGGCGAAGCTGTCCGAGGCCAAGGGCGCCTACCGCTGCCCCGGCCCGGAGGGATCCACGTTCATGGTCTTCACCGACATCCGGGCCGTCTCCGACCGCAGGCACATCTTCGGGGCGCAGACCTGCTCGCACGTCCTGGAGGAGGACCAGCCCATCCTCCTGGTTTCCAGAGAGCTGGACGGGGAGGTCCTGGCCGTCTGCGGAGGGGAAAACGACTCCGCCGCGACGGGCCGGAATCTCCCGCTCGATCGGCTGCTCGACCTTGATCCCTCTCTGGCTCAGCTGGCGGACATGCCCGACGGCTGGGTGGCCTTGCGGGAATCGCCGGACCATGAGTGGATCCGATCGAAGGCGGAGTAGCCCTTCTATTCTCCCTCGGCCGCCGCGCCCGCTGTCGCGGAGATGTCCTCCTGCTTCACGTTACCGACGTTGAAGCGGTCGGCCCGCTTGATGATGTCGTCCAGCGCTTCGTCGAACGGAGGGAGCGTCTTCATGAAGCGCAGCGGGTTCACCCGCGCCACCACGAACGCCCGGAGATAGGGGCTCTTGAACCCCTTCTCCTGCAGCGCCTTGATGATCTCCGTCACCCGAGCGTCGAGCCGCTCGATCTTGGTCGCCCGCGCCTCGCGAAGCTTGAGCGCCGCCCGGATCGGTTCCTCGAACCACAGATCGACCCGCTTCAGGATCGACTGGTACGCGCCGCCGCTGAAGCGGCAGTTCTTCTCGTAACAGATTCCCAGGGTCGCGAAGGCCGGCTCCTCGAACTCCAGGGCCCGCGCGCTTTCGAGCGCGTCGTCGAGCGAAACCATCGCGCGGTACATGCGGATGACCTCGAGGGACTTCTCCCGGAGGTTGTGCGCCTTCTCGATGTTGAGGGCCAGGATCTTGTACTGGATCTCGGGGTCGGGCAGGACGAGCGCCGTGACCGATTTTGCGCCCAGCCGGACCATCGACTCCAGCCGGTGCCGGCCGTTCGGCGTCCAGTATTCGTCGCCGACGCGCACCGCGATGATGGGGTCCAGAAAGCGTCCGATTTTCCCGATCGTCTCCGACAGTCGCTTCGCGTGCGACTCCGACAGATCGCGCTGGAAGGGCGTGGGCTTGACCTTGTCGATCGGCAGGATCGCGACGATCGTCGACTGTCCGCCGAGCGGCTCCTTGTAAGTCGCCAACACGGCGCCGCCCGAGGCTTCGATGCTCGCGGCAAGCTCGGGCAGCGAGGCATCCTTGCACTCCGCCGGCGAG
Organism: Planctomycetota bacterium; assembly: GCA_035309205.1. Classification (GTDB taxonomy): domain Bacteria; phylum Planctomycetota; class MHYJ01; order MHYJ01; family JACPRB01; genus JACQFK01. Next base: position 2,319 of record DATGFI010000414.1, read on the forward strand.
AGGCCCCTGGATCCGGGAAGGGCCTTCTTCTTCGAAGCGCGGGGCTTGCGCGCCCCGCTGGCGGGTTTCTTTGCCATGGTCTGTCCCTCTAGAGGCGGCGATTATATCATGACCCCCGCATGGATCCGCAATCCCGACCCGCCGAGGAGCCGAATCTCCCCCGTTACCACTTCCACGTGACCCTCGCGCTCATCTTCATCCCCTTGGGCGCGATCATCGGGGGCTGGACGCTCGCGGTCGTCGACGTCCTGAAGGGCTACGCCAACCGTGCCCAGCTGACCTGGATGAGGATGCTCGTGGCGCTCGTCGTGGTCGACGCGCTCGTCCTGGGCTCGGTGATCTACATGGGCGCGCACCTGGAGGAGTTCCAGTCGAAGACGGCCGACGGCAAGCGGGCGATAATCGGCCTGACCTTCGAGAGCGAGAACGGGCTCAGGGTTCGGGAGGCCGCGCCGGGGCTTCCGGCTGCCAGCGCCGGGGTCCGGGCCGGAGACGTGATCGAAAAGATCGACGGCATCCCGGTTGAGACGCCGAAGGCGCTCCTGGCCGAGCTTCAGAAGCAGAAGCCGGGGACGCCGCGGACGCTGAGCGTGTCCCGCGCGGGATCCTCCCTCGAGCTTGCGGTCACCCCCGAGGTGTCGAGCGCACCGGGCCAGCGTGGACTCTTTGAAACCGAGCCGACGGCCGATTTCCGCGTCTACGACGAGTTGGTCGTGGCCCAGCTTCCCGCACTCGCCCTGGTGGGCATCCTTGCGGTGTGGGGAAAACTGAGGAGGGCGACGTCGGTTCCGGTCTGGGGAGGCTTTCTGCTGGCGCTGATCGGCTCCATGACGGCCTCGGTCGGATTCCTGGTGCTCGAGAAAGCGCGCCACGGCGGGCTTTCGCTCGGGCTCTTTCTGATCTCGCTCCTGATCCAGACTGCGGTCATGCTGGGTTTGACGGTCGTGGCAGGGAAATGGCTGAGCCGCAGCGAGCCTCCGATCGCGCCGACGATGACGCCGCTGCGAGCGGGGATGCAGGGATTCTTCTATCTGCTCACCGGGATCCCCCGAAGCTGGTTCCTGCTCGCGGTGGTGGCGCACCTCCTGTTCCCGGACTCCGCGCTGGGCGATCCGATGGTGGCGCAGCTGTCGGAAGCCCGCTTCGGCCTCCTGGGCGGCACGATGCTGGTCGTCGGCATCGCGATCCTGGGTCCGCTGGCGGAAGAATGCCTTTTTCGCGGCTATCTCCTGCCCCGCCTCGCCGCGCAGTGGGGCGAGCTTCCGGGGCTCTTTTCCTGCTCCCTCTTGTTCACGCTCCTTCATCTCCGAGACGGCCCCTTCGTGCCGATGATCTTTCTCTATGGGTGGGTCTTCGGGTGGGTCCGGCTTCGCAGTGGAAATATCGCAGCCTCGGTCGCGCTGCACATGACGGTGAACTCGATCGCGGCAGCGGCCATCCTGCTTCAGACCTAGGGTCGCGGTCCGGGGCGCCGCACCCTCCCGCGCGCCGGCCCAGGAGCCGGGGCCGGGGACCACTCTACCGGCGATTCCAGGGCATGCGGGCGAGGATCAGCGCCATGCCGCAGAAATCGGTGATCCCGGAGAAGAGCAGGCCTGCTCCCACGAAGGCCGAAAGGGCGTAGAAGCCCGGATGAGCCTTCCAGCCCAGCGCGACCCCGGCCAGGACCAGGGTCCCCGCGATGAAACGGACCTGGCGGAACATCGACCAGGTCTTGCGCCCGCGCACGACGGGCAGCCCCTCCGCGGCCCAGCGCTCGGTGCCTCCGTCGACCACGACCACGTCGGACCGGCCTGCGGCCCTGAGCCGCTCCGCCGCCATGAACGCGCGCGGCCCCGTCTCACAGATGAGATAGACCGGCGCCTCCGGGCCCAGCGAGATCGCCGTCAGGTCCTCCAGCGGAATGAGCGTCGCGCCTTCGGCGTGGAGGCTGCGGTATTCCGCCGGCGTACGGACGTCGATCAGCGCGACCGGGCCTGCGGCCCGGCGCGCCTGGACTTCTTGAGGGGAGATCGTCCTGGAAGAGCTCACCGGAAGAGCCCCTGGGGGGCGTTGGCCTGCACCGCCCTATGATATTCCTGCGACCGCGTCGGCGGACATTCCAGCACCGCCTTGATGAACTCTTCGGGCGGGAGATACTGATGGGCGTCGATGTAGTGCAGCACCAGCGAAGGAGCGATGTAGAGGAACCCGGCGCCGGGAAGGAAGAGGTTCCGGTTGCCCATAGGCACCGAGGGCATGCCGGGGCTCTGGAACAGGTGGAATTCCGAAGGCCCGCGGGAGAACATGCAGAGCGAACAGTAGTGGGGGTCCGTCGACCGCTCCAGCGGGGTGGGTTCGCTGAGCAGCAGGACGAGCTTGTGGACGAAGCGCGGATCGGCCTTGCCGCGGGGGAACTCGCGCCCGTCTTCCAGCCAGCCGATGGCCTTGAACTTGGCGGCGTGCTCGGGGCCGAAATAGTCGCAGGGGCTCAGGTCGTCGAACCAGGACATTCGCAGTTCCTCTTCGTCGTCAACAGGCGCAGGGCTTGTCGTAGGTCAACTTCCACGGCGTGTAAGCCTTTTTCGCCAGGTCGAACTGGTTGCACTCGACGATGCTCCGCCCGTACACATGCAGAGAGATCGTGGTTCGATCGGTCGGGTTCTCGATGAGATGGATCACGTCGTTGGGCGGCAGGATGTAGGTGACCGTCCCCGCCGGCGCTTCGATGGCGCTGGCTTCGCGCAGGTCGGCGTACCCCTCCTTGGACCCGTCGTCCATCCGGTCGTAGTTGACGATGCGGAGCTCATTCTCCACCACCCCCGCCACGCCCCAGGTCGAATGGTCATGGATCGGCGTTCCCTGGCCCGGGGACCAGACGAGGCTGACGACGATGAAGCGTTTCTTCGAATCCTCGTGCACGAGGTGCCGGGCGTAGCGCTGAAGCGCCGGGGTCTTCGCCTCC
>DATGFI010000415.1:0-3101 GCA_035309205.1 Planctomycetota bacterium
GACGTCAGCTTCGATGTGACCCTGCTCTTCAAGGCCCCCGGCGCGAAGTGCACGCTCACGTATCGTTGCGGCGAGGCGCGGGCGGAGACGGAACTGGCCCCGGACGCCCGGAGCATCACGCTTCCCAAGGTGCCGCACCGAAAGGGACTCGCCGACCTGGCCGTCACGATCGCGGCCGAGAAACCCTTCGGGCCCGACTATGTCGAACTGAAGCGGAGCGCTCCCTAGCGGATGCGAGGCAGGGTCGTGTCCGCGCCGCCGATGCGCTTCGAAGAGGGTTTCAAGATCACCGCCACGCCTCCCGCCACCGGAAGAAACACCGGCTGCTTGAACCGCCCCACGCCTGAAGGCGTCACTCTGGTCAGCGGTCCCCGGTTTCTTTTCGAAGTGCCTCCAGGCGGGTCTTGAGTTCGGCGACGCGCGTCGCAGACTCGGGCTTTCCGTAGAGGTTGTCCTTCTCCGCCGGGTCCTTCACGAGATCGTAGAGCTCGAATTCTTCCGGCGGCTCGTAGTAGTGGATCAGCTTCCACTGGTCCGTGCGGATGCCGCGGTGTTTCCGGACGCTGTGCTCGGCGGGATATTCGAAGTATTCGTAGAGCCAGTCCTTGCGGAAGTCCGCGGCCGGGTCCTTAAAGAGCGGGACCCAGCTGCGCCCCTGCATGGCCTTGGGGATCTCGACACCCGCGAGGTCCAGGAGCGTCGGGGCGATGTCGAGGTTCAGGACCATCCGCTCGCTCACCCCGCCCGGCTTGATGAGGCGCGGATAGCGTACGACGAGCGGGACGCGGATCGACGGCTCGTGCATGAAGCGCTTGTCGAAGCGCTGCCATTCGCCGAGGAAAAAGCCGTTGTCTCCGGTGTGGAGCACCACGGTGTCGTCGAGCTTCCCCATCTTCGTGAGCGTGTCCAGCACCCGGCCGACGTTCTCGTCCGCGCCCACGATCGTGGCATAGTAGTCCTTCATCATCTTGTCGTAGTCGGCCACGTCCTTGAATCCGCCGATCCGGTTGTCCGCCTTGAGGAACGCGTCGGGCTTGCCCGCCCCCGCGTCGTTCCAGAGCGCGGGCTTGGGCACCTGGATGTCCCGGTAAAGGTCCTTGAGGCGCTCCGGGCGCACCCAGCTGCGGTGGCAGGCCTTGAAGAAGAGGAAAAGGCAGAACGGCTTCTCCTTGCGCCCTTTCATCCAGTCGATGGCCTTGTCCGTCACGACATCGTCCATCCAGCCCTTCCACTCCACGTCCTTGCCGTCGGTGCCCTCGGCGATCAGGGGATTCCGGTAGCGGCCCTGCCCCTTGTATCCGAAGTAGTAGTCCCACTTCCGGTCCCGAAGGGCCGACTTCTGGTGCGACTTGCCGCAGAACGCGATGTCGTAGCCCGCCGCCTGGAGCAGTTCCGGCATGAAGGGCGTCCCGGGAACGATGTCGAGCTTGCCCTTGTTGTCGATCACCCCGTTGGTGTGGGAATAGGTGCCGGTCAGGATCGACGCGCGGCTCGGCGCGCAGAGCGAGTTGATCACGAACATGTTCTTGAAGACGACCCCTTCCCGCCCGATGCGGTCCATGTGGGGCGTCTGGATCACCGCATTCCCGGCGATCGACATGGCATCCCAGCGCTGGTCGTCGCACATCAGGATCACGAAGTTGGGCCTGGGGATCTTCTCCTCCGGCGAGGCGCCGAACGCCACGGCCAGGACGAGCGGCAGGAGTCGCCTCATTTCTTCCCTTTCTTCGGGACCCATTTCTGCGAGTCGGTCCGCGCGGCCTTCATCCGGGCCTCGAGCTTGGCGACGAGCTCCGGGTTCTGTTCCGCCACATTCCTGTCTTCGTGGAGATCGGTCGCGAGGTTGTAGAGCTGAAGCGGTTCGCCCAGGCCGTTCCGGATGCCCTTCCAGTCCCCCATGCGGATCGCCTGATCGTAACCGCGCTCGAAGAATTCCCAGTAGAGATCGTCGTGCGGCTTCTGCTCCTTTCCGAGGAGGGTCGGGGCGTACGAGAGCCCGTCCAGGCCCTCGGGGATCTTCGCTCCCGCCAGCTCGCAGGCCGTCGGAAGGAAATCCCAGTGCGCCGAGACGTGATCCGTGGTCCTTCCCGGCGCGATCTTTCCCGGCCAGCGCGCGATCATGGGCATCCGGATCCCTCCCTCGGTGAGGTCCCGCTTGATCCCCCGGAGGGGGCCGTAGCTCTGGAAGAAGTCGGGGTCGGCACCGCCTTCCCGATGCGGTCCGTTGTCGCTCGTGAAGAAGACCAGCGTGTTCTCGTCGAGCCCCTTCTCCTTCAGGGCGTCGAGGATCCGGCCCACGTCCCGGTCCATCCGCGTGATCATGGAGGCGTAGGCCGCGTGGGGCGTCGGCTGCGAGCGGTAGCCCTTCGCGCCGGGCGCGTCGCCCCGGCCGCTCACCCAGGGGGTCTCCGGGAATTTGCCTTGATACTCCTCGAGGGAATCCCCCGGAACCAGGAGCTCCGCATGGGGATTCGTGTAGTTCAGGTAGAGAAAGAACGGGGTCGCCTTGTTGCGGTCGATGAAGTCGAGAGACTCCTGCGTGAAGAGGTCGTTCGACCAGGTCTTCCCGTCGAGCTCGACGCGCTCGCCGTTGCGGAACAGGTGGTCGGTGTACTGGCGATGGGCGTGCACGTGGTCGAGGTAGCCGAACGAGTAGTCGAACCCCTGCCGGTCCGGCCGGCCGCTGTTGTTCTCGAGCCCGAGCCCCCACTTCCCGATCACCGCGGTCGCGTAACCGGCGCCCTTGAGAAGCTTGGCGACGGTGACGTCCTCCGCCCGGAGCGGCAGCTCCGCATTGCCGCGGATATAGGCGTGCCCCATGTGGTACCCCGTCATGAGGGCGCAGCGCGAGGGCGCGCAGACCGTGTTCCCCGCGTAGTACTGCGTGAAGCGGAGCCCTTCGGCCGCCATGCGGTCCAGCCGCGGGGTGCGGATCTTCTTCTGCCCGTAGCAGCCCAGGTCCCCGTAGCCCAGGTCGTCCGCGTGGATGAAGAGGATGCTCGGCTTTCGGGACTCCTGCGGCGCGGAGGCCGCCAGGAGCAGAACGAGGACCGGGACCATCTTGATCATGACATTAATAACTCCACGCCGAGGTCGGCGTT
>DATGFI010000416.1:0-5092 GCA_035309205.1 Planctomycetota bacterium
CGTCGGCGTCAAGGACATCGCGCCCGAATCAGCCGACGTCGCGGGCAAGCTCGCGAAGATTGATAAAATTCTGGCCCTCTTGCAAAACGCTGTCGACGCGATAAACTCCAGGAGGAAGTAGAGGCCCGGCGCTTGTCGGGCGGGGACTGAGGGGGAAGAAGGATGAGAGGGGTCCGTCTTTGCGTCTCGGCATTGACGTTGTTCTGTGCCGCCTGCAGCATCCCCCCTGCGCCACCGCCGCCCGTGCCTCAGACTGCCGGGCCCGTCGTACCCCCGGAACCGGCCGAGCATGCGCCGATGCCCGTCAAAGGAGGCGTAGTGGCGACCGTCGCCGAGCTGCCGCCCAAAAAGGAACCGACCTCTGAAGATGTCCTCAAGCTCCAAAAGGACGTCGCCACCCGGCGTCCCTCGAGCGATGAGGAGAAACTGAGGCTTGCCCTCCTGGAGGCCGCCGCGGGCAATCTCGAGGAGTCGGAGCGGGTCCTGTCGACCGTGAAGAGCAGGGCGAACCGGATGCTCCCTTATATCGAGCTCTACCTGCGCCGCCAGCTCGGCGATCATGAGGAGGCGGCGAAGCTCCTGGCGCAGCTGGACGAAGAAGGGCGGACGCTCGCCGGCTTCGGCATCGAGCGGGCGGAACTCGTCCGCCGCGTGCGCCGCTACCGCGACTACATCCCCGCTGAAAGCAGCCGCGTGACGCCGGGCGGAGAGGTTCATCTTTACATCGAACCTCGAAATTTCGCCTCTCAGGCGTCGGGCGATCGCCGGACATTTCACCTGCGCTATGAGTGGAAGCTGATCGACGAACGCTCGGTCGAGCAGGCCGTTCCTGCCTGGGACGAAGCCCCGGCCGAGGCGCGCGAAGATAAGATCAGCTCCAACGGCCCGGTGGCGGAGTTCTATCAGAGCTTCCGGCTGCCGCTTCCGCTCAATCTCGCGGCAGGACGGTATCGAGTGAGGGTCACCGTGACCGACGTCATTGGCGGTAAAAGCGCACGGCAGGACGTACCGGTGGAGATTCCGGCCGTGGAGCGGGCGCGATGAAGAGTCCCCCGCTGTGGTCGCTCCTGGCCCTGCTGGCTGCGGGCGGCTGTCTTCCGAATCGCCCGCCGGCGCCTGAGGAGCTGGCGATCGATCGCTTCGAGGAGGGCGAACGGCTGCTTGCCGACGGCCGCGTGACGGATGCGGCGATCGAGTTCGAGTATGCCCTCCAGCATCGTCCGCGGTGGAAGGCGCCCTATGCCCGGCTGGCGCTCTGCCACGAGAAACTGGGACGGGACAATGATGCGGTCGTCGTCTATGAGCGCCTGCTCCAGGTCGACGGAACCGACGTCGACGCGCTGCGGGGGCTGGGTGCAATCTACGCCCGCCTCAACGAGGCGGCGCGCGCGCTGGAGTACTATAGGAAGCTGAAGGCCTTGCACCCGGAAGACAACTCGCTGGACGCCGAAATCGCCCGACTTGAGGCGTTGAGGAAGCCTTGAGAGGATGTCGAAGACCTGCATCCGTCATAAGGACGCACCTGCGGCCACGATGTGCCACCACTGCCACTCTCCCATCTGCACGCCCTGTTCGATCGTGACGCCGCAGGGAACCTTCTGCTCCCCGGAATGCGGGATCCTCTTCCGCGAGTTCAAGGAGCGGCAGGGCCGGACGAAGGATGAGAGCAGCTACTCCAAGATGACCGTCCTCATCAAACTGATGGTCGCAATCTTGCTGGTGGGGCTGGGATTCGTCGGGATCAATCAGGCGGCGGAGCACGGAATGCCCCAGCTCCGCGCCATTGACGTCATCGGACGAATCATGAACTTTTTCAAGACCCGCTGAGAAAGGATGGCTTGCGTGGCCCGTAATTCCGTCGTCCGGGGCCTCGTGCTCCTGGCCCTCGTCGGCTGCAGCCAGCCGCCGCCGGCGGCCAGGGCCAATCCCCACCAGCTCGGCGAGGCGGACCAGGCCATGCTCCAAGGGCAGTGGGACCGCGCCGCCGCCCAATACGAGTCGTTCCTGGCGGAGAATCCGGGCGACGCCCAGCACGCCGAGGTCCGGCTTCAGCTGGGGAAGTGCCGCCTGGCGGCCGGCAAGCCTGAGGCGGCGATCCGCTCCTTCGACCAGGCCCTTGGCGAGCAGCCTTCGGCGCCGGTCCGCTGGGAAATCCTGTTCCGTCGCGCCATCGCGGTCCTTCAGCAGGGCGACCCCGTCCGTGCGGTGGAGGGCTTCCGTTCCGTCGTCGCGGCCCCGCTCAGCGAGCGCGGCCGCTCGGTAACGAACGACGAGTTGCACTATGAGTACGCGACCGCTCTCTTTCGGGCGGGCAGCTTCGGCGGCGGGCAGGCCGAGCTGAAGCAGTGCGATCCGACGGGTCCCTACGAGAAGGAGCTGGCGGTGCGGCTGGGGATGACCGGATACTCGGTCCAGGTGGGGGCCTTCGCGACGGAGGATCTGGCCCGCGCCGAAGCGGCCAAACTGAACGCGCCCATCCGGCAGATCTCCGGATCCCGCATGCTCTATCTGGTGCTGGTTGGTTCGTTCTCCCGGTACGACGACGCGCAGAAGGAGCTATCGAGGCTCCTGCGCCAGGGCTATACCGAGGCCTTCATCCTCCCCTAGGGAGGGGGCCCCCCGCCTCCGGATTCCTTTCCGAATTGGTGAAATCTCGGCCTCCCCAGGCGTGCTCTATAGGTAGAGGACCTGATGGACGCTCCCAACGTCGCGCCCGCCGACTGGATCCGCGGGTGGATCGGAATGCTCGACGCCCGCCAGCCGGGCTGGCGCCGGGATTATGATTCCGAGGCCTTCGAGCTGGCTGTCACCGATCTCTTCGGAGAGCGGCCCCAGCCTGAATTCCGATCGCAGGATTTGGACATCCTGGGCGAGTTCACGGTCGACGGTCCCGACCAGGCGGCTGCGCTGGGCCGGCGCGAGCTCGCCTCAAGCGACGACTTTCGCCGGGCGATGTCCGAGTTCGAATATCAGTTCAGACTCTGCCATGGTTCCAGCCGGTCCTCGTCCCTCCTCCGCGAGGCCCGGGCCGGGGCCCTGAGCCGCGTGATCGACGTCCTGCTCCGGCCGCTCCTGAAGCGTCTGGACGGGGTCGGTCACGCGATGGACATGCGGGACCGTCGGGCCGCGAAGCGCTTCGTGGTCCTGCCGGAGTTTCCGCAAAGCGACGACCGCACGATCCCGCCCCTCCTGGAGGCGATGGGACGGGAAGTTGCCGACCGCGTGGCCGACCGCGCGCGCCGCGAACTTTCGGCGCCTGCGCTGGCGGCCGTCCGGGCCGTGTTCACGGATCCCGGCGGACCCGCCCGCCAGGCCGCCGCGAAGGAAGGGATCTCCGCCGCGACGATGACGCGGGCTCTGGAACGGCTGAGGGAGATCTCCAGGGAGGAACTCGAGGGCTGTCCCGAAGAAGTCCACCGGTCGTTTGCGGCGTCGCTCTTTCGCTCCCTGGGCGCCGCCTAGGAGAGGGGAGACCGATCATGATGAAACCGAGTCCGCTCCCGGACTGTCCGCAGATCGATGATAGGAGGAATCATGACCCCGATGCTGGCCGTTCTGAGCGCGACCCACGTGATCCTGGTGGTTGTAGTGGTTCTTCTCCTGTTCGGGGCCCAGAAGATCCCCGAACTCATGCGGTCCCTGGGGAGCGGCATGAGCGAATTCAAGAAAGGGCTGCGCGACGGGGAGCAGGCGCTCCTCCGCGAGTCCATGGCACCCGCGAGCCCGGCGCCGGAGCCATCGACGAACCCGAAGTCCGAATGACGTTCGTCCAGCACCTGGACGAGCTGCGCACTCGGCTGCTCCGGTCGATCGCCGTGATCCTGGCCGCGGTCCTGATCTCGATGATCTTCTATAGAGACCTGGTCAACATCGCGACGATCCCCCACTACCGGGCGATGTCCTGGCTTGGCGCCAGCGCCCGGTTCATCCTGCAAGGCATCGGATCGGTGGGGTCGGTCATGAAGCTTGCCATCATCGTCGGCTTCTTCTTCTCCTCGCCGTATGTCGCGCGGGAGCTCTGGGGCTTCGTCTCCGCGGGCCTCTACCGGAACGAGCGGCGCTACGTTGCGGCGTTTGCCCCGGTCTCCTACCTTCTGTTCATCCTGGGCTGCGTCTTCGGCTATTTTCTCCTGATCCCCTACGCGCTTTACGCGATGGTCAGCTTCTTGCCGCTGGAGAAGATCGACCCCGTGCTGGCCATCGGGGAGTACTTGAGCTTTGTGCTGAACCTGACGATCATTCTCGGACTGGTCTTTCAGTTGCCGCTGGGGATGGTCTTCCTGACGAAGATCGGCCTCGTTCCGCCGGATCGGTACCGCTCCTGGCGCCGGCACGCGATCCTGGGGAACATCGTCCTGGCTGCGGTGGTCTCCCCGCCGGACCTCCTCAGCATGGCGGTGTTCGCGCTGCCGCTGCTGGTGCTCTATGAGATCGGGCTCTGGTGTTCGGTATGGGCCTCGGCATGGTAAGTTAGGAGCATGGACGACCGCCATCCGTGCCCCTACTGCGCCGAGCCCATCAAGGTCGAGGCGATCAAATGCAAGCACTGCGGCGAGTTGATGCCCGGCCAGGTCCGGCCGCCGGCGCCGCCGGGAAGCCCTGCGGCGAAAGACCAGGAGCAGCTGAACAACCTTGCCCTGGCCCACACGATCGGCTCCGTCGTCCTTGCAGTTTTCGCGTGCATTCCGCTCATCCACCTGACCGTGGGCGTCGCCATCCTGGTCTCGCCGGGAATGATGGGGGGGCACGGCGGACGGGGGGGACCGCCTCCTGCCTTCATGGGCTGGCTCTTCGCGATCCTGGGGGGCGTCTTCGCACTGGCAGGCTGGACGCTCGCGGCGTTCGTGTTCGCGGCCGGCCGGTCAATCCGCCGCCGAAAGCGCCACCTGTTCTGCCTGATCGTCGCCGGCGTCTGCTGCCTCTTTATGCCCCTGGGAACGGCATTGGGGGTATGCTCGTTCCTGGTCCTGACACGCCCCAGCGTCAAGGCTCTCTTTGAATCTCCCGAGCCCCTGTAATCTCTTTCCTTGGCTCGGTGGCCTCCTTATAGTAGCCCCGTGGCGCGTCCTGAACATAAACCTCTGTCGGCTAG
>DATGFI010000417.1:0-2861 GCA_035309205.1 Planctomycetota bacterium
TTCGTGGGTCCAGAGCGTGATCGAGTCCTTCCAGATCTGAGACTGCTGGAAGGTCAGAAACCCCAGGATCGCGAGGGCACCGGCGGCCGCAACCAGGCCCGGTCTGCGCGCCCGGGAACCCGAGCGGTCCAAACGATTCAAGACCACGGTCACCAGCACGGAGGAGGGCAGGAGACAAAGGTACGTGTAGCGGTCGGCCGCAATTTGCATTCCGGTGAGGGCGACGCCGAGGACCGGGAAGACCAGAACGATGTAGGCGAGCCAGGCCACCAGGGCCCCGGGCAGCCGGCGACGACGGAGGATCAGGATCGCGGTCAGCCCGGCGACGGCTGCCAGAGCCAGGAGGTACTTCAGCGCCGCCGGATTGAGGTCGGGATCGATCCGGTAGAGCGGAATCAGGCCCGCCGGCCAGATCGTCTTGAGAAGATAGAAGGTGAGTCCGTAGGCCGCCTGCGCCGCGCGCTCGGCGAAATGGTAGCCTCCAATCGGCCGCACGGCCTGGATGTTGCGCATCGCGAAGCTCATCGCCACGGCATCCGCGAAGGACAGGGCCACATACGGCAGTTTCTCGAGGATCGCCCGCCGCCGAGATCCCTGCTTCCAGCGGCCCAGGGGATAGAGATCCAACAGGAGCAGCACTGCCGGCAGCAGTATGCCCAGCGCCTTGGACAAGAGCGACGCCCCGTAGGCAACGACCGACAGAATCCCCCACCGCGCCCCGGACCGGCCCTGCCGCTCCTCCTCGACACGCTTGAGATGGGCGAGCACCGACAGGAGCACGAAGAACCCGCACAGCACATCCCGGCGTTCGGTGATCCAGACCACCGATTCCACCCGGAGCGGATGGATCGCGTACGCCAGGGCTCCGGCAAAGGCGGCGATCGGGGTGGGCTCCTGCCCCGAGAGCCGGAGCAGCAGACGAATCAGATGGTAGAGAAGCACGGCGTTGGCGGTGTGGAGCACCAGGCTCGTCAGGTGATAGCCCAGCGGATTCATGCCCCAGACGGCATAGTCCAGCCCGAGCGAGAGCCATGTCAACGGGATCCAGTGTCCCAGAAGGAACGAGGTGACCATCCACTTCAGGTTCGCCGGAGCCAGCCCCCGATAGCCGTAATTCTCGAGGAAATTCTTCTGGTCGTCCCAATTGGTGAATCCGTCCCCCAGCGCCGGAAGGAAGGACACCAGGACTGAAACCCCGATCAGGAAGGGGAAGAAAACGCGACGTGGGTTCAACGGCGCCTTCGGGGAGTCCCCTGTCATGGTCTCAAGAGAATAGCATGGAGTCGTCCGACCTGTTCTCCGGAGACGTTTTCCGCCAACGGCGCACGGGAACTGGGTCGAACCGGATCCGCGGTGCAGCCCGCGCTCGGAGCAGTCCGCGGGACGCTCGAAAAAACGGATCCACGAGCTCCATTCTCCCTTATACTCGCGACGTTTGGGGAACAACCCATGAAATCACTGCGATGGGCGATCTTCGGGTCTCTGATGTCATGCGCCTCGTCGGAGGGTGGAATGCAGGACGAACCACAAATCGCGTCGTACACGCTGACCAACACGGGCGGCATGACCGCAAAGTTCACCAACTATGGCGCCATCCTGATGGAGCTTCACGTGCCCGGAAGGGACGGAAAGTCGGCCGACGTGGTCCTGGGTTTCGGGAAGCCCGAGGACTACCTGAAAGGCCATCCCTTCTTCGGCGCCACGGCCGGACGCGTGGCCAATCGCATCGGCAATGCCTCATTCATCCTGGACGGCAAGGAGTACCGGCTCGCCAGGAACAACGGACCTCACACGCTCCACGGCGGGACCAGGGGCTTCGACAAGCATGTCTGGACGGCGACGCAGGGCGAGGGTCCCGACGGCGCCTGGGTTTCCTTCTCACGCATCAGTCCCGACGGCGAGGAGGGTTTCCCCGGCACGGTCCGGGCGACCGTGCTCTACCGGCTGACGCCGAAAAACGAACTCGTCATCGAAATGAGTGCGACCACCGACAAGCCGACGCTCGTCAACCTCGCCCATCACACCTACTGGAATCTGGCGGGCCACGGATCGGGGACGATTCTCGGTCAGGAACTGCAGCTTTTCTGCGACCGCTACACGCCCGGCGACGCGACGCTGGTGCCCAAGGGAACGATCGAGGCCGTCGCCGGCACCCCCTACGACTTCACCAAGCCCAAGAAGATCGGCCAGGATCTCGAGAAGACCGGCGGCACGCCGATCGGCTACGACACCAACTTCGTCGTGAACGGCAGGTTGGGCGAACTTCGGCCGGCCGCGCGCGTCGTCGATCCCGCGTCGGGTCGAGTCCTGGAGCTTTTGACGACGGAGCCGGGTGTCCAGTTCTACACCGGCAACTTCCTCGACGGCACGGTGAAAGGGAAGGACGGGGCCGTCTACATGAAACATGCGGGCTTTTGCCTGGAGACCCAGAAATTCCCCGACGCCATCCATCACCCCGAATGGCCTTCGCCCATCCTGCGTCCCGGCGAAACCTACCGCCACGTGATGGTGCATCGCTTCTCCACACAGCACTGAGGGCCGTAACGCCGGGGACCGCCGGTCCCTCCAAGGTTCGGAGGGCCGCCGTCATGATTCGGAAGCTGAGCAGCGGGAAGTTCAGGCTGTATTCGAGAAAGCGGAATCCGGCGACCGGCAAGCGCCGGAATTTGGGGACCTTCTCCAGCTTGGCCGCAGCCCGAAAGCACGAGCGCGCCGTACAGTACTTCAAGCATCACGGCTGAGAGCCTGAACAAACCTTCCACCAGATCTGTCCATCGTGTCCCGGAACTTCGTCCGGTAACGCCGACGGCGGGGGTCGATCGGCCAGAGGCGAGCCCCAGAGGGACCAGGCGCTCCAGCAC
>DATGFI010000418.1:0-4355 GCA_035309205.1 Planctomycetota bacterium
CACCTCATGCCGATCCTGGCCGGGTGGCGCGGGGACACCGGAGTTTCGGGGCTGCTCCAGCGGTTTGAAGAAGAATCACCGAAGGTGATCGTCGTCGGTCCTGGAAAACTGTGGTGGCGCGATGGACAGGACCCCCGGACCCTGCTCGACATCTTTCCGGACATGAAGAATCTGCTCGCCGAGCGGTATCGACGCGTGGAGACGATCTCCGGATTCGAATTGTGGCAGATGATCAAATAGGGTGAAAGGGAAGCCCAGGGGACATGATGATGGAAGACAAGGGGTGCGAGGATGGGTTATCCCGTCCGCGGCATTCTTGATTCACGGAGGCTCCTCTCGATGAGCATGAGGCGGGTCCTGGTCACGGCGTTCTGCGCGCTGGGATGGGCGCTCGGGTCCTGCTCCCGTCCCACGGACGAGGATCTTCTTCTTTCGGTCCCTACCCGCGGAGAGAGTCGGGCGTCCGTCATCCGCCGGGTGCAGCTCCTCTGGAAGACCACGCCCCAGGACCCCCGGGGCGCCAAGATTCTTGAGCTTCTCGCGGGTCTGGGAGACGTGCTCGGCCCTGGGGAGTGGTGGTGCTCTTCCGCCCCGGTCCTCCATGCCTGGAAGCAGCACCGGCATAACCCCGAGCTCCGCGAGAGCATCCTCAAGGTAGATGATGTCCTGATCGCCGGAATTGCCGAAGCCCGGGACATCGAAGCTCTCGCCCAGGTCGTCAAGGTGGCCGGCTCCAACGCCTTCGATTCCTCCTCCATCAACGCACTTTTTTCGGCGATGGCCTCGGACCCGCTTCCTGCATCCGGATTCGTCGGAAGCAGGCAGGAGGCGATCCTTGCCGCCACCATCCTGGCGGGGGACTGGACCCGGGCGAAGGAACAATACTCCCGGATCTCCTGGCCGGATGCTCCATCGGCCCCCGCTCAGCCTCGCGGCGACTCGTACCGATCTGTGATCGACCTCTGTTCCTCCGGCGGGGAGCTTTACGGGTCTGACATCGGTCACATCATTGAAGAGTGGGAGAAGTCGGGTAGGGAGGAACTCGGGCGGATTTCCCTCCAGCCTGCCTTGGAACGATTGATCCTGGTCCAATTGCAGCGAAGCGAGGCCCGCGACCTGGAACCGCGGATCCGGCGTCTTCTGGAAATGTCCAAAGCCCTGCCCGGGAGCAAGAGGTTCTGGGAGACGCTCATTACCCGGAGCGTCTCCAATGCCTCCAATCTGGGCGTGGACGTTTCTGAACTTCTCGCCTGCGCCAGATTTGTCCGCAGTTACGGCGACGCGACGCTCGAAACCACCTTCTGGAAGATCCCCGAGTACCAGAACCAGGACGAGAGCTTCCGGGTCGCCGGGAGATACCTGGCGCTCGCCCTCCGAGCGATCGACGTTGAGGACTTTGACATTGCGGGCAGGGCGGGAGCAGTGGCGAAGGTCCTGGCCGGTCGGGCAGGCGATGCCGCGCTCGATTCGAGCCTGGTCTCCTTCTCCTCCAGGATGTCGGACGCCCGCAAGTCCGTGGAGCTCCTGAAGAAGGCGCGGGGTCAGCTGGAGCATGAGCCGAACAACCCCCAGGCCTCGTCCATCGTCGGACGGCATCTTTGCTTGAGGGAAGGAGACTGGAAAGCGGGGCTCCCGCTTCTGGGGAAGGGCGCGGACCTGGTGCTGAAAGCGGCCGCCATCAGGGATCTGAGGGAGCCGGCAACCTTGGTGGATAGGGTCGCCGTCGCGGATGCCTGGAGGGACGCCTACCTGTATGGAATCCAGCCGGCGGAGCCACGACTCCTGGAACGCGCCGAGTATTGGTATACGAAAGCATTGTCCTCGGCATCGGCATCTGAATTGACCGAGGTCCAGCGCCGCATCGCCTCGCTCCCTCCGCCCATGACGCCCGTGGCGCTCTTGCCGATGGTGGATCCCAAGATCAACACGGTTTATGGAACCTGGGCCCGGAGGGCGGAGGGCCTCATCTCCGATTCTTCGGATTTCGCGCGCTTCGAGATTCCCTTCTATCCTCCCCCGGAGTACGACCTCGAGGTGGAATTCAGTCGACTGGAAGGCCTCTCGGACCTGGTGTTCTTCCTGACCCATGAGGGAAAGAGTCTGGCCTGGACGATCACCGGCTCCGGACCCGATGTCCGGTCCTGGGCGAGCATTCGGAATGCGTGGGACACCGGGAGCAATCCCACCAGGGTGAACGCTCCGGGATGGCTTGAAAACGGCAGGGTCAGCGTGTGCCGGATCGAAGTCCGGCGGACGCTGCTCCGTGTTTCGCTGGACGGAAAGGTGCTCCTCGAGCATCGGACGACGTTCGAAGAGATGGAACTTCCCGAGTGGCTGCGCCTCCGGGATCCCTCCAAGCTCGGGATCGGCACGTACCGGAGCCCGACGCTCATTCGAAGAATTCAACTGCTCGAAATCGGGGCGCGAGGAAGAAAGTCCGCCTGAAGAACCGATCTACTCCTTGGTGCTCCACAGCTCATAGCCGCCGACGGTCATCGCCAACCGATAGCCGTCGATCAGGAATTGATGAGCGTCGAGCCGTTCCTCCATGATGCTGTGAGGAGTCCTCGTCCCGTACCACCAGAGGATCTCCGGCGTGAGGATCACGAGACGAGGTCGCTCGCGTCCCAGTCGCTCGATCAGGGCCGCCAGCCTCTTGTCGGTCTCCGAGCCGAGGAACCAGGCCAGCACGGGCAGGAGATGCGGGTAGGGTCCTGCCATGCGGCGATCGCTGAGAAGATAGAGGAGCGCGCGGTCGCCAAACACATAGATCCGGTCTTCAGGTCCCGTGAGAGCGCGGATGTATCGGGCAATATCGGCCTCCGTCGGCTCCGTGGGGCGGATCGTTGGGACTCCGGGGGCAACCTTCCTGGTCGAGACGGTCCCTATCGCAGCCCATTCGCCTCCCCTCATCTGGATGAAGAGGAGGAAACCGAGTCCCGCGAAGAATCCGGCAAGCACAGAGGTGATGAAATCCGCCCGAATCCGCCACTCCTTCCAATCGGAGCGGAAAAGATCCCGGGAAACGAACCCCAATCCCAGGAGGGCGGCGATGTAAGGAACCATCGCCAGGTGATGGTAGCCCCAGAATTTCGCCTGGATGATGACTGTTCCCCAGCCCGCAAGAAAGGCGATGCACCATCGTAGAGCCTCGGAAAAACGCAACAGGAACGCCCGGAGGATCCCGAAGACCGCGGAGATAGTTGCGACCTTCGGCACTAGCCAATTCACCCACCCCGTCGCAGGCCCGATGCTCGCCAAGGAGAGGGCTCCAATGGAAGGACCCGCGTACTTCGATGGAAACCGGAGATTGGCATCGATGAATTCCGCCCACCCTCCCCGCAAGGCGTAATAGGCGCAGCACCAGGCGGGAAGGATTAGGAGTCCCATCGCCGTGAGTCCGGTAAGCCGGACCTTCTCGATCAAGCTCCGGCGATTCCGGTCGATCGCGAGCCGATCGATCAGGAGCGCCGCAGGGGCGAGAATCATGGGCGACTTGAAGAGAACGGCGATGGACATCAGGATCCCCGAGGCCAAGCACTTCAGAGGAAGCCGCCCGCTTTCCCCGGGGCTCGGCCACAGCGCGAATCCCCAGATGATGAAGGGATAGGCGAAGGCTTCGGGCTGCGAGCCCGAATCATGAAAGCCGAGGTAGACCAGGGGCAGAAACAGGGCCGAAATCAGGCCCGACGGGATCGACTCGAGACGACGGCACCCCAGACGCATCAAGCCCGCCGAGGTGAGGCCCATGGCGAGGATTTCGAAGACGTGGACGGCCCACAGGTCATGTCCGAAGATCAGGAACGCAGAGTAGTAGGTGTAGAACACCCCGGGTCCCTTGTGTTCCCACGCATCTCGGTAGAGAACCCCGCCGTGAAGCAGGGCGTCCGCGACGGTCGCAAAGATTGCCTGATCGTGACCGAACGGCCAGGACAGGATGGGGAGAGAGAGAAGACAGCCGAGAATCCCCCCGACGACCGGCCAAAACCAATGCTGGGGACCGGGAGATCGTCCAGCGAGCCTCCGGACGACATGCAACCCTCGCCCGTGGACGTGCTGCAAGAATGGACCCATTTGGACCTGATTTAAGGAAAAGAGGTTCCGGCGGCAAGTCCCATTCAGTTCCCCGACTGAGCGGGTTTCGGCAAAGATCGGAGTTCTCGGTCGAGCGCTTCCATGAACCCTCCTTCGGTCACCCTGAGAACCCCCATCCCAAGGTCTCGTCGAAACCGCGCTCCTTCGCGGGAAATTGCGGTCAAACGGCAGCTCGCGGGGGTCCCCCTCCGAACTTTCCATCGGCGCCCGGCAAGCCCTGGAGGAATAAGAGTATATTCCTCGGAGGGTTCAAAGTATTG
>DATGFI010000419.1:0-6094 GCA_035309205.1 Planctomycetota bacterium
AGGCCGGGCTCGGCCGCGTTCACGAGCGTATCACTGTCGGACCTAATGGTCACGGCTCCCCCGGATCCGCCTACGGGGCCATCCCCACCCCGGACGTCCAGGGAACAGCCGATACGGATCTCGCCGGAGCTTTCTCCGGTCGCCGGACCCAGAAAGGTCGTCTCCGCGTTGACGGTGCTGATCATCGCGGACGATCCGGTCCCGCCGACGTTCACTGCGCCGCTCGCGGCGCCGCCTCGGCCGATGATTAACCCGAAGAGCTCGACGGATTCGCCCTGGGCGGCGATCAGGAGGGCGCCGGCCGCGCCGCCGGGGCCCGCAGTGGTCACGTCTCCCCCGGACACGTTGATTCTCGCAAGGCTTAGAATGCCGCCAAGCATCACGGCCTGCGCGGTAAACGCGCCCCCTTTACCGCCCCGGGTCGTTCCCGGGCCACCGTCCCCGAGAATCGACCCTGACAATATTACCGGGCCATAGGAGAAGCTCGTGGTGGCGGATTGCAGGGTAATCGTCCCGGCATCACCGCCCGCACCGGCGGACGCGGAGCCGCCGGAAGTCACGATACTGCCGAGGCTATACAGGCCGCGGTTGTAAATCTGGATGGAGACTCCGCCGCCGCTGCCGCCCTGGGTCGTTCCGGCCCCGCCAGCAGTGGCCACGGCGCCTTGCAGGAGAACGTTCCCCGCCTGGGTGACGGTGATGCTGCCGCCATTCCCACCGGAACCCGTCGGGTTGTCGAGTCCGGTGGTATCAACTCTTCCGTTCGGGCCGATGAGGAGGTCGGTGGAGTCCAGGCTCAAGTCGGCGCCGTCGTTGGGGGTCAAGACTTTCCGGCCAACGGCCAGCGTGCCGAGAATAACGACGCTGTGGAGCGTCGTGAGATTGAGCACGGCTGCATTGGGGTTGACGTCGTTCGGGGGGAGGGTCAGCCGAACGCCAGGGTCGATGATGAGCTGGTTGGCCGGGGAGACACCGTCGTCAGACACGAGACCGTTGTCACCATAGCGAAGGTTGGTGATCGTCGCCGGGCCATTGGAGATGGTGTACGTGGTGTCGCCGGTGATGTGACGAGTGTTGTTGCCGGTAGCGAAGGTAAGCGGGGGGACGAAGAGGGTGGGAGAAGGGAGAATCCCGCGGAGGATGCTGATGTCGCTGCCGGTCTTGGCTGAGATGGTGATATCACCGCCATTCCCGCCACTGCCGCTTGAGCCGGCTCCGCCCCGGGTGAGGAGTTGGAGGGTGCCGCCAGGAGAAAGCAAAGGGCCCGAGGAGCCGCGATTAGTGGCGCAGGCGGGAACCAGTGCCGCGGCCGCAAGCATGAGGCCGAGGCGAAGGGAGATACGCGTCATAGTTCCTCGCATTTCGAACCCGTGCTCGAAGATGAGTGTGCGGTGGTTCGGCACGGCTGTCAAGGAATGGGCGAGGCGGTCGCGGGCCACAACTGAATATTGTCGCAAAGAGCAGGGGGGATCGGAAACGCTTCTAGCGCGTCTTCTTCCCCGTCCCGCCGGAAATGGGGGTCAGATTCATCTTCGAGACTGCGAAGGCGCTCTGGCAGGCCTGGATATACATTCCGTTGGGATAACCGGGTTCCGCAGAGGGTCGATCCAGCCCCTTCTTGAAATCAATAATCTTCTTACCGTCCACTGTTAGGAGGAAGCTGGTGCGCCTCACCGACACATTGACGGGGACTGGTCTCCCCGTCGGAAGCAGCGCTCCATTCCAATTCCCGGCTTCGGGGATATTCATGAGTCCGGAATGCCCGAGGGTATCGATCACAACACTGACCATATTGGTGCCGGACATGATTCCGAATTTTAAGAAGTCCCCGGTGTCCGTACGCTCGACGACGAGGGAGAGGTCGTACTCCTCGTGAGGCGAAAAGGGGATGTGGACCAGGGGCGACGGCTGGCCAGGAGGAGCTTTGTTGGAGATCAGGACGCCACGCTCGATTCGCCACTGGCCGCCTACGCGGATACCCTTCGGCGACGATTTGCCTTGGTGGATTGCGGCGTATGCACGCAGTTTGGCATCGATTAAAAGACGCGCACTTCGATAAGCAGCTTTGGCGGGCGCTTACTACTTCGACCGGATAGTGATCTCGCACTTCGGAAGCGCGGTCTGCAGGGCCCGTACGCCCTCCGCCGTGACCCCGCAGTGGTCTAGGGTCAGCCACTTCAATCCTTTGGATCGGCGGAGGAATGTCAGACCCTTGTCCGTGATCGCTGGCGACCTGAGTGTCATCGATCCAATATAGGGATGCCCGTCCAGGGGGGCGAGCCAATCGTCCGTCACCTGTGGGCCTTCGAGGTCGACGCAGACCAGGGTGCTCAAGGTGGACGCCTTCCGGAGGAGTGCTGCCGATCCCTGCCCGGCCTGGATCCAGATCCGGTAGCCGGATTTGTACGACCCATCCTCCGAACCACCCCCGAGATTGATCGGGATGGCGTCGATCTCCTTGGCGACCGCCTTCTCCACATCGCTGATCCGATCCTGAGGATCGTTCTTCTTCGAGGGCGGCCCCGTCGAGGCGACCCTGCTCCGGCTTTCGGAAATCGACGACAAGATACCTGCTGAAGCCATCGGCATCCCGCTCCAGGAGATAGACCATCACGTCGTTCTGAACAGGTCCATCCATTCCTGGCCCGGTGAGCATGGCCAGGCATTCGTTTAAGGCTGTCGATTCTGACGGTCCGAGCCATTGGAGGGCGACCGCCGACAACCCTTCCCGTGTCTTCGGCGTGGAGTCCAGCGCAGAGCGAAAATCCTTCTCCAATTCCTTCCATGCGCGGGATCGCGCGGAGCCGCCCCTCTTGAACCGTACTGAGGGCGTGCCTTGCTCCCGGATGCAGGCCTGAAGAATAAGGAGTGCGGCGACCAGAAGGAGGCGAGCGCTCATAATCTACGGACGCAGCGGACTCCGTCGATTATTGCTCAACCTTATAATTGAAACGACTGTCCAGATATGGTAATATTCTCCATATGGGAAACATGTAGTTTATAGGAAACATGCGACACGACGACTTGGAGTCCGAACTCAAGGCGCGGGCACCCGAGATCCTCTCCAACCAGGAGATCCGCTGGGAGCAGGGCGGACGGGTCCTCAAGATCTCCTGGAAGGGGCACGACCTCAGGCTCGCCGTCCATCTCGTTCCCCAGGCGAGCCTCGCGCAACTCAAGGAAATCATCTTCTCCATCGAGAATGAACACCGTCGATCTTCCGACCCGGTCCCCTTGGTGGTGGCATCTTACCTCGGTGAGGATGCCCGCGAGTTGTGCCGGGCGCACGGACTGTTCTACCTGGATCTTTCCGGCAACGTCTGGATCGCCCACGGCAGCATGCTCATCGAGAAGGAGGTCTGGGCAAGTCGCTACGCCTCGGAGGCACGCAATCGCAGTCCGTTCGCGGATCGCGCCAGCCTGATCCTCCGATTTCTCCTAGATAAGGGGTCTGAACCCGCCGGAGTACGAGAGATCGCCGTCGCGGTGGGAATCAGCCCGGGCTACGTATCCAAGATGTTGCGGGTAGCGGAAGGGTCTCACTACGTCATCCGGGAAGCGGATCGGCGCTACCGCATCAAGAACCAGAGGGAACTCCTCGGTGACTGGTCGAGCTCATACAACTGGCGTAAGAACGAGATCGAGTCTTACTTCCTCATGCCCGCTCGATCCGGAAGCGTGGGAGATCTGCTTAAAGACGTGCTCCCGAAAGCCGGTGCGTACGCCCTGTCACTTCACGCAGGGAACAACCTGATTGAGCCGTTTGCCCAGAGCGACGTCTGGCACCTCTACGTGGCCAACCCCGGGGTCGCGAAGGCCATCAAGGATCGCTTGCCACTGAAGCCAGTGGAGAAGAACGCCGGGAACGTCGTCCTGATGCGTCCCTACTACCGAGAATCCGTGCTGCAGGGGTTCCGGGAGGTGAAAGGCTTCCGAGTGGTCTCCGACCTGCAGCTCTACCTTGATTTGAAGCATTACCAGGTTCGCGGCGACGAGGCGGCCTCCCAGATCCTCGGGCGCCGCCTTTCCAGAGCTTGGAAACTGGAGCCCGCCCGTGCCCGTGTTTGACGAACGCGACTTGGTTGCGGCGCTTCAGCCCATCAAGCCGTACCTGGGCGACTTGGTCCTTTGCGGCGGATGGACCCTCCTCATCTACCGCCGCTGGGTCGTCATGGACGGCGGCCCGCTGCCGATGGCGACGATGGATCTGGATCTCGCGGTTTCCAGGAGGCTGGACGTCGTAAGTCGCCCGGTCAACGAACTCCTGCGGGAAGCCGGCTTCCGAGAGAACTACATCGGGATGGATGAACCGACGATCACCTACGTCAAGGAAGGCGCCCCCGAGATCGAGTTCCTCACCCCTCGAAGCGGGAATCGTCCGGCTCATCCGGTCGAAGTCCAGCGGGGTCTCAAAGCGGATCCGCTGCGGTTTATCGAAGTCATTCTGGAGAGCACGCGAACGGTGACCCTGAGGGGGATGGAACTGCGCATCCGGGTGCCGACACCGGAGGCTTACCTCTACCAGAAGGGGCTCTCGTTTCCTCGTAGAAGGGACGACGCTAAGAAGGCCAAGGATCTGGCCTACCTGTTCGAGTTGCTCCATAATTTCCCCTCGCTTCGTGAGGATCTGCCGACAAAGCTGGGGGCCCTACGACGGCGCCATCCCCGCGGTTGGTTCACAACCTTCAAAGACAACCTGAACGCTTTCATTCCGGCATCGGGCGGGGAAGGGGTGGGAATGGTGGCGGACCAGCGGCCGCACCCCTTCGATGCAATGCTTGTGCGAGACCCGACGAATGGTCCTGGTCTCTTCAAGGAACTCGTCAGGGGGGCTTTCAGAACCTTCCTAGAACAGATCTGATAGGAACCGACAACGACCCAGAATCCCCGTTTTCGGATGTCCTCCAACAAGGAAGCCCGCAAGCAGGGCAGTACATAACCACCGAAAAGATGGACCTTGCGAGGTGTCTCCTGGGGACATGTCTCCGCTTCCCACAAGCCCACGCCGCTAGGGAAAGGTAGACCAACCTACGGCTACATGAGCCGAAGCGGGCGTGGCCTGATGGAGGCTCCTGGATTGCCCTGGCGGCGCGCCGGGGGTGGAGGTCCGAGCCCTCCCGCCGGTCGCGTTCCTGCCATCCTCGACGGCCGCCAGGTGCTCGGCCCAGTGGCGCTGTGGCGTTTCTCCTGGGTAAACCAGCCTTCCGCCTGCCCGCCGTTGACCCGCTTCCGGCCAGCCGCGCTAACGGCCGAAGTACATCGGCATCGTCATTCGGCCTCCTGCGGTGTGGCGATACGTGGTTGCAAGGGGGTGGTATGGTGATGAAATGGGGGTTTCCGATAATGAGTTAGGGAACCAATATTCGACGGCGCGGGCGAATGGGGGATGATTCTGGCGTAACGCCGCGTTAATAACAAACTGATGGCCGTTAAGGAAGGTTCTGCCCTGGAGGACGATGGGGCGTCCCTCCAGCTCGTCTCGGAGGCAGCGCCGTTTTTCTACGATCCCAACCGCGATATCCAGTTCAACATCACACCGCCCGAGATCCTTAAGACCCGTGTCGTCGACAGGCTGACGCCCCGCTGGAACAACTTCGAGCGCAACTGGAATTTATCCCCTAGGATTTTGGCGGCCAAGAACGCGGCTGCGGCTTACTTCGAGGCGACCGAAAACCTTCGGCTGTCCGAACCGGAAGCCTATCACGTCATTGCAGATGCGTCCCTCCGAAAGCCCGATCTGGATCATGACCCGGATTCTTGTCTTGGCCTGAAGTCCGAGGCGGACCGCATCGTCTTCAGGCTAGTCAATGAGCCCCGAGCGCTCCTCGACGCTGAATGGGAGCAGCAGTTCGGCATGTGGCCCCGTGTGTCTCCGAATAAGCTGGCTAGCGTTCGGCGGCTCACGTCGCGGGTCGCCCAGTTCAGCTTCGACGTTTCGGACCAATCGAGTTATACGTTCTTCCCCGCGCTGGGAAGCTTCGAGACATTCGACGCCGAGGCGGGAGTGATCCGGACCGGCATCATCAACTTCGGTGACGACGATACCGCCCAGCCCGGCCGCATGGAGCTGGGATCCGTCAATATCGAGGAGAAC
>DATGFI010000420.1:0-5940 GCA_035309205.1 Planctomycetota bacterium
CGACTGGAACGACGAGTCCTGGTCCGCAATCAGGGTCCCGACGAAGCGGCCCGTGTCCTGCTGGGGGAAGAATCCCTTCGGAACCACGATGTAGAGATAAATGGTCAGGACGACGGTCGTGAGCGTCGCCGTCAGGGTCAGCAGGGGATGCCGGAGCACCCAGGAGAGCGTGATCCGGTAGAAGGCGAGGACAGCTTCGAAGACGCGCTCGCTCAGGCGGAAGAGCCGTCCCTGCTCCTCCGGCCGATGGTGGCGCAGCATATGCGCGCACATCATGGGGGTGGTCGTGAGCGAGACCACGAGGGAGACGCCGATGGCCACCGACAGCGTGACGGCGAATTCACGGAAGAGCCGTCCCACGATGCCGCCCATCAGGAGGATCGGAATGAAGACGGCGACGAGCGAGACGCTGATGGAGACGACCGTGAAGCCGATCTCCTTCGCACCCTTGAGGGCGGCCTCCATCGGAGGGAGGCCCTCTTCGAGGTAGCGCGAGATGTTCTCGATGACGACGATCGCATCGTCCACCACGAAGCCGGTCGCGATCGTCATCGCCATCAGCGACAGGTTGTCGATGCTGTAGCCCGCGAGGTACATGACGCCGAAGGTTCCGACCAGCGAGATCGGAACGGCGACGCTGGGGATGAACGTCGCCCTCCCGTTCCTGAGGAAGAGGAAGACGACGAGGATCACCAGCCCGATGGACAGCATCAGCGTGAATTCGACGTCCTTCACGGACGCTCGGATCGTCGTCGTGCGGTCCAGGACCACGCTGAGCAGCATGTTCCGGGGGATTTCCGCCTGGAGCTGCGGGATGAGGGCGCTCACCCGGTCGACGGTGTCGATGATGTTGGCCCCGGGCTGGCGGAAAATCACCAGGAGCACGGCGGGCTGGCCCCGCCACAATCCGGCCGTTCGAACGTCCTCGACGGAATCGGTGACCTGGGCGACGTCCGAAAGCCGGACCGGGGATCCGTTGCGGTAGGCCAGGAGCAGAGGCTGGTACTCCTTGGCGGTCAACAACTGGTCGGTGGTGTTCAAGGTACGGAACTGGCGGTCGTCCGCGATCTCGCCCTTGGGGCGGTTGGCGTTGGCGCTGCCCAGAAGGTTACGAACATCTTCCATTGCCAGCCCGAAGGAGTTCAGCAAGGTCGGATTCACGTCCACCCGGACGGCGGGAAGGGCGCCGCCGCCGACAGAGACCTGGCCGACGCCCTGGACTTGGGACAGCTTCTGCTGAAGGATCGACGCCGCGGCGTCGTACATCCGGGCGACGCTGTATGTCTCCGACGTGAGCGACAGGATCAGGATCGGCGCGTCCGAAGGGTTGACCTTCCTCCAGTTTGGATTGCTGGGAAGATTCGTCGGCAGCTGTCCCTGGGCGGCGTTGATCGCCGCCTGCACGTCGCGCGCCGCAGCGTCGATGTTCCGGTTCAGGTCGAACTGGAGCGTGATCGACGTGGACCCGAGGAAGCTGGTGGACGTCATTTCGGTGATGCCGGCGATGCGTCCGAACTGGCGTTCCAGGGGAGTCGCTACCGATGAGGCCATGGTTTCCGGGCTGGCTCCCGGGAGCGAGGTGGAAACCTGGATGGTGGGGAACTCGACCTGGGGAAGCGGGGAGACGGGGAGGAGCAGGTAGCCCAGGGCCCCCGCAAGGGCGACGGCGATCGTCAGCAAGGTCGTGCCCGCCGGCCGGTGAATGAAGGGGGCGGAGATGCTCACGCGTGCGCCTCCGCCCCGGCAGGCTGGTCCGGCCGAACCGGGGGCTTGCGCTTCGCCAGGCGGTCGAAGGCCAGGTAGATCACCGGCGTGGTGTAGAGCGTGAGGACCTGGCTGAAGAGGAGGCCGCCGATCATGGTAATGCCGAGCGGGCGGCGAAGTTCGGAGCCCACGCCGGATCCGAGCGCCAGCGGGACGCCGCCGAGCAGGGCAGCCATGGTGGTCATGAGGATCGGCCGGAGGCGGAGGAGGCAGGCCTGATAGATGGCGTCGCGGGGGGCCATGCCCTCCCGGCGCTCGGCGTCGAGCGCGAAATCGATCATCATGATGGCGTTCTTCTTGACGATGCCCAGGAGGAGGATGACGCCGATCAGGGCGATCACGCTGAAGTCCTGGTGGCAGATCATGAGCGAGATCACCGCGCCGACACCCGCCGAGGGGAGCGTCGAGAGGATGGTGATGGGATGGATGTAACTCTCGTAGAGGACGCCCAGAACGATATAGACGGTCACCAGGGCGGCCAGAATCAACAGCCATTCCCCCTGCAGGGAGGCCTGGAACGCCGCGGCGGTGCCTTCGAACCCGGCCTGGAATGCCACCGGCAGGCCGATCTTCTTGCGCGTCTCTTCGATCGCTCCCACGGCTTCGCCCAGCGAGACCCCCGGAGCCAGGTTGAACGAGACCGTCACCGCCGGGAACTGTCCCTGATGGTTGACCACCAGCGGGACGGCGGACTCCTCGAGCCGGCAGAAGGAGCTCAGGGGCACCTGGCCGCCCGAGGCGGTCCGAAGATAGATCTGGTCCAGGTCGCGAACCTCGTTCCTGAACGTCGGCTGCACCTCGAGCACGACCCGGTACTGGTTCAGCTGCGTGAACATGGTCGAGATCTGTCGCTGGCCGAACGCGTCGTAGAGGGTGTCGTCGATCATCTGGGGCGTGATCCCCAGCCGCGACATCGTGTCGCGGTCAATCACGAGCCGGACCTGAAGTCCGTGGATAAGCTGGTCGCTGGCGACATCCCGCAGTTCCGTCAGCGACTGCAGCTCTCCCAGGAAGCGCGGCACCCAGAGAGCCAGTTCCTTCGGGTCGGGATGCTCCAGGCTGTACTGGTACTGGGTGCGGCTTACCCGGTCCTCTACGGTCAGGTCCTGGACGGGCTGCATGAAGAGCGTGATGCCCGGAATCCTGGCCAGATTCGGCTGCAGGCGGCGGATGATGTCGCTGGCGGAGATCCTGCGCTCCTCGAGCGGCTTCAGATTGATCTGGACGCGGCCGCTATTGACCGTCGTGTTGGTTCCGTCGATCCCGATGAAGGAGGACAGACTCTCGACCGCGGGATCTTTCAGGATCTCTTCGGCGAGGCTCTGCTGGCGTTCGGCCATGGAGACGAACGAGACGTCCTGCGGCGCTTCGGAAATGCCCAGGATGATGCCCGTATCCTGCACCGGGAAGAATCCCTTCGGGACGATCACGAAGAGCCAGACCGTGAGCCCGAGCGTGGCCGCAGCCACGAGCAACGTCAGCCCCTGGTGGTTCAGGACCCAGCGCAGAGTGGTGCCGTAGAAGGCGATGATCCGCTCGTTGACGCGCTCCGAGGCCCGGTAGAGGCGTCCCTGCTGGGCCTCGGGTTTGTGGCGAAGGAGCTTGGAGCACATCATGGGCGTGAGCGTCAGGGAAACGACCGCGGACACGACGATGGTCACCGACAGCGTGACCGCGAACTCGCGGAACAGCCGGCCTACGATGTCGCCCATGAAGAGCAGGGGGATGAGCACGGCGATCAGCGAGACGCTGAGCGAGAGGATGGTGAAGCCGATCTGGGCGGCGCCTTTCAGGGCGGCCTGCAGCGGGGGCATGCCCTCTTCGATGTACCGGACGATGTTCTCGATCATGACGATCGCGTCGTCCACCACGAAGCCCGTCGAGATGGTGAGCGCCATCAGCGAGATGTTGTTCAGGCTGTAGCCCAGGAGATACATCGCCCCGAAGGTGCCCACCAGGGACAGCGGTACGGCGACGCTCGGGATGATGGTCGCCGCGACGCTGCGAAGAAACAGGAACATGACCATGACCACCAGGCCGATCGTGAGCATCAGTTCGAATTGCACGTCGTCGACCGACGCCCGGATCGTGACGGTGCGGTCGGTCAGGATGGAGACGCCCACCGCCGACGGAAGGGAGCTTCGCAGCTGGGGGAGGAGCTTCTTGACCCGGTCGACGACCTCGATAATGTTGGCGCCGGGCTGCCGCTGGATGTTGACGATGACGGCGGGCAGCTTGTCCATCCACGCGGCCTGCTTGACGTTCTCCGCCGAGTCGACGACGGACGCGACGTCGGAGAGCAGGACCGGCGCGCCGTTCCGGTACGCGACGACGAGTGGACGGTACTGGTCGCTGGAGAGGAGCTGATCGTTGGCTCCAATCGTGTAGGACTGCTGCTTCCCGTCGAAGTTCCCCTTCGCCTGGTTGACGTTCGCCAGCGAGACGGAGGAGCGGAGATCCTCCAGGGTCAGTCCGTAGGAGGATAGCGCGGTGGGGTTGGCCTGGATGCGGACCGCGGGCTTCTGTCCGCCGCTGATGCTGACGAGCCCGACTCCCGGCAGCTGCGAGATCTTTTGCGCGAAGCGGGTGTCGGCCAAGTCCTCCACCTTCGACAGCGCGAGGGTGGACGACGTGAGCGCCAGGGTGATGATGGGGGAGTCCGCGGGGTTGATTTTGCTGTAGACCGGGGGGTTCGGGAGGTCCTTCGGGAGGAAGGTTCCGGCTGCATTGATGGCCGCCTGTACCTGCTGCTCAGCCACGTCGATGCTCAGGTCGAGCGAGAACTGCAGCGTGATCACGGAGCTCCCTTCGGAGCTGCTCGATGTCATCTGCTTCAGTCCCGGAACCTGGCCGAATTGCCGCTCCAGGGGGGCGGTGACGGACGACGCCATGACGTCCGGGCTCGCGCCCGGGTAGAAGGTCAAAACCTCGATCGTCGGGTAGTCGACCTGGGGCAGGGCCGAAACGGGGAGCTGCTTGTAGGCGACCGCACCGGCCAGCACGATCGCCACCATGAGCAGCGAGGTGGCCACCGGCCGGAGTATGAAGGGCGCCGAGATGTTCATGGCTTTGCCTTCACCGTGGACTTCCGCCCTTCCGGGATGCTGACCCGGCTGCCGGGTTGCAGTTTGTCGACGCCATCGGTGACGACGAGGTCTCCGTCCTTCAGCCCGCTCTCGATGATGGTGTCTTCGCCCTCCGTGGGGCCCGTGACGATGTTCTCGAGCGCCACCGTTTTTTCCATCTTGGCCGGGTCCGCCTTCGACGGAGTCTCCTTGACGACGTAGACGTAGTTGGCCGACTGGATTCCGCGCTGGATGGCCGCGGTGGGGATGAGCACGACCCCCTTTCGATCGTCGATCAGGAGCCGAGCGTTGACGAATTGGTTGGGGAACAGCTGGCCGTCACCGTTGAGAAAAATGGCCTTGATCTTCACGGTGCCGGTGCCCGGATCGATCTGATTGTCGATTGCCAGAAGAGTGCCGGAGGCCAGCCGGCCCCGAAGTTCCTGATCGTAGGCCTCCACCGTCAGGGTCTTTCCCGCCGCGGTCTTCTGGAGGATGACGGGCAGGTGGATGGACGGAAGGCTGAACACGACCGAAATCGGCTGGAGCTGGGTGACGACCACAAGACCGCCGGCGTCGCTCGCGTGGACCATATTGCCCTGGTCCACGAGCCTCAGGCCGATGCGTCCCGTCAGGGGCGAGGTGATGCGACTGTAGATCAGCTGCAGGCGGGCCATGTCGGCCTGCGCCTGGTCGCTGCGGACGACGCCCTCGTACTGGGCGACGAGCGCCGCTTGCGTGGCAAGCTGCTGGGCGGAAATCGCATCCTTGGCGATCTGATCGCGCTCCAAGTCGATCTTGGCATTCTTCAGGAGCGCCTGGTCGCGCTCTAGCTGCCCCTGCGCCTGGTCGAGCTGGGCCTGGAAGGGACGCGGGTCGATCTCCGCCAGAAGATCTCCCTCCTTGACGAACTGCCCTTCGGTGAAGGCCACCTTGACGAGCTGGCCGTCCACGCGGCTGCGGATCGTGACCGTATTGAGCGCCGTGACGGTCCCCAGTCCCGTGAGATACAGGTTCATGTCGCCGATTCGGGCTTTGGCCACCACGACGGGCGTCGACTTGCCGCCGGCGTCCTCCGGCGGGCGCTTCTTCTCGCCATCGGACGCGATCC
>DATGFI010000421.1:0-2029 GCA_035309205.1 Planctomycetota bacterium
AGGCCGAAAGTGCGGAAGCCGCGAAGGCGAGGGAGCTCAAGAAAGCGCAGGATCGGGAATGGGCCGACGTCCGGGAGAAAGTCGAAGCCTGCCGCACCTCGGACCTCTGGGACGCGGCGATCGCGTTGCTTCAGAAGTTCGCCAAGGCTTTCCCCGCGGCTCTCCGCGACTCGGACTATGAGCGCATGCTCGAACAAATCGTGGTCCGTCAGAAGGAAGCGGACGCCCTCTTCAAACGCGATCTGGCGGAAGCGCAGAAGTACTTTGCCGAGGGACGCTATGCGCAGGCGATCGCGACCGCCGAGAACGCCCTCAAGTTCTATTCCGAGCGGAAGGCCCAGGTCCGGGAATTCCAGGAACGTGCGCGCGAACTTCAGATGGAAAAATCCATGGTCCGCATCCCCAGCACCAGCTGCTGGATCGGATCGGAGGACCGAGACGAGGAGAAGCCCCTTCGGCTGGTGAAGCTGCCCGCGTTCCTGATCGACAAGTACGAGGTTACGAACGAAGACTACTACGCCTTCACGGCGGCGACGGGTTATGCGCCGCCCGCCGGTTGGGGGGGGCGCAAGCCGCCGAAGAACCGCGAGCGGCACCCTGTGTCGTTCGTCTCCTGGGAGGACGCCGCCGAATTCGCCAAATGGGCGGGCAAACGGCTTCCCACGGCCGAGGAGTGGGAGGTGGCGGCGCGGGGCATCGACAAGCGCGAGTTCCCCTGGGGCCTCGTGTTTCAGGAGAAGGAGGACCAGTTCTTCGCTAACTGCCTCCAATACTGGCAGTTCAACAAGAACCTCGCGCCCGGAACAACCCCCGTCGATCAGAAGGATTTCGAGGGCGGCGTCAGCGCCTTCGGCGTCTACGGAATGAGCGGGAACGTGTGGGAATGGACGTCGACCGCGGCGCCGGTGCCCCTCAAGGCGACGAATCCGCCGCGCGAGTTCCGGATCCTGAAGGGCGGTTCGTTCATGACGCCGCAGAAAGCCCTGCGCTGCGCGAACGTCTATGCGGACGATCCGCGGCTGCCCCATCCCGACGTCGGGTTCCGCTGCGCCCGCGATTTGAAATGATTCGGGTCTCCGGTCCACCGTTTCGGCGGTCCGGACGTCCAATCTGATATGAGCCCGCTCGATTCCTACGGATCGCAGGCGCCGGCCTCGGAGCTGCGTGAGCTCCCCGACCGCGAGCTGGTCGTCCGCTGCCAGCGCAGCGAGAATCGGGCCTTCGATGAGCTGATTGCCCGCCACCAGGACCGGGTCTATAGCGCCGTCGCCCGCTTCTGCGGGAATGCGGAGGATGCGGCGGACATCGTCCAGCGCGCCTTCATCAACGCGTTCCGGAAGATCCAGGAGTTCAAGGGCGACTCGGCGTTCTCTACCTGGATTTACCGGATCGCCTTCAACCAGGCGATTTCGTTTCGCCGCGAGAACCGGCGGGCGACCGTGTCCATCTACTCGAAGGACGACGACAAGGTGGTCGAGCCGGCGGTCGAGGAGAATCCCACCGAGAAGATCGAGGGCGAGGAGACGAAGAGGAAGGTCCAGCAGGCGCTGGACCTGCTGGACGCAGGGGACCGGCAGATCATCCTTCTCAAGGATCTGCAGGGGCATTCGTATGACGAGATCGCGGATATCATGCAGATCCCGAAAGGCACCGTGCGGTCGCGGCTGCATCGCGCGCGACTCGAGCTGAAATCCAAGCTGAAGCCGTATATTGGAACCCTGAAGGAAGATCCTACGTCATAGGGGTGTCATGAACTGCGCGTTCGACAAGGAGAAACTGAGCGCCTTCTACGACGGCGAACTCGCCGCCGGGGAGAAGGCCGAGGTGGAGCGTCATATCGCCTCCTGCTCCGAATGTCTCCGCGACCTGGGCGAACTCAAGTCGGCGGCCCTCCTGATCAAGGAACTGCCGCGGCTTCGGGCGCCGAAGTCGATCGCCGAGGACGTCTCCCGAGAGATCCAGACAGCCGGAAAGGTCCATACTCTGGCGAAGTTCCGGCGCATTCTCCTGTGGTCGTCGGCCGCGGCGG
>DATGFI010000422.1:0-2101 GCA_035309205.1 Planctomycetota bacterium
GGAGGATCCCAAGGACATTGCGGAAGCGGACGCGAAGATTTTCGCCCTCAAGCCCTGGGCCGATCCGGCGGAACGCGACCGCCGCTTCGGCGAGGCCATGAAGACGGGAGAGACGGCCCTGAAGGCCGGCGACCTGGATGCCGCGGAGAAAGCGTACAAGGACGCCCAGGGGCTCAAGGTGACGGAACTCGCACCGGGTCAGGCCCTGACCAGGATCGCGTCGGCCCGGAGGGCGAAGGAGTTCGATCAGGCCGTCGCCGACGCGCGCGCCGCGGAGGAGAAGAAGGAATGGGCCGACGCGATGGAGGCCTACGATCGCGCGCTGCGGATCCGTCCTGCCGACCAGAAGCTCGCGGCGCAGCGGCGCCAGCTTGAGGAAACACGCCGGCCTCCGAAGATCACGGTGCTCCTGACCGAGGCGAGCGGGGTCAAGGTCGACTTCCTCCTGGTCAAACGCGGGTCCTTCACGATGGGCGATGCCCAGGGCGCGAGCGACGAAAAACCCCACTTGGTCACGATCGCGAAGGACTACTGGATGCAGACGACCGAGCTGACCCAGGCGCAGTGGTCCGCGGTCATGGGCACCAAACCCTGGATGTCCCAGAGCGTGCCGCATCTGCCGGTGGAAGGGGTCAGCTGGGAGGACACTCAGAAATTCTTCGAAAAGGTGAATCCCCTCATCCGGGAGCAGATCGGCGGCCGCAAGGCATCCCTGCCCACGGAGGCTGAATGGGAGTATGCCTGCCGGGCGGGGACCCAGACCCGCTGGTGGTTCGGCAACGATGAATCGCAGTTCGACCAGTATGGCTGGTCGTCCAAGAGCGGCGTCCGGGGGCCGCAGCCGGTCGGCCAGAAGCCGGCCAATGCGTGGGGATTCTTCGACATGCACGGAAACCTCGCCGAGTGGTGCTCGGACCCCTACGGCGCCACCGATGAGAAGACCAGCGCCGACTCTGTGCAGCAGCGCTGCCTTCGAGGGGGAAGCTGGAACGACCGGCCCGCGAGCTGCCGCTCGTCGAGCCGTGGGAAGGAGCAGTCGACGGTCAGCAACCTGTTCATCGGGTTTCGGATGATCCTGAAGTAACGCGTCGCGTCAGCGCAGAAGCAGGAAATCGGCCGACATTCGGCCGTACTGCGAGCCCGGCCCCGCGGTCGCTTTTACCTGCTCAAGGAAGGCGGCCTGGGCCGGGTTCATCATCCCGTTGTTGTCGAAGAAGCTCCGGTAGCTCTTCTGGAACGCCGGTACGAGAGCCAGCGTCTTCGAGTGTCCCGGCCTCTTTGCGGCGCCGGAAAGAACCTCCTTCAGTTCCTTCGCCTCGGGCAATCCCTGCAGCTGGCGGCTCAGGACAGGACCGTAGAAGCTGCACAGCACGGGATCGCCCTCGGCCAATTCCTTCGCGAGCGCAAGGATCGACTGTACCCGGGCATCGATCCTCTCCCGCAGCTTCGCCCCCTTGGCCTTGAGCGGTTCCGGGAGGCGCTCGATCGCCGCCTCGGCCCGGCTCAGGAGGAGAGCGTTGGACTCGTCGACGATTCCTTTGAGTTCCTTTTCCGGATAGTCCGGCCCGTAGATGAACGGCGCGAAGGCCAGATCGCCCCGCCGGAAGCCGTTGACGGATTCGGCGACCTCCTCGTCCGCGATGCTGTGACCTTTCCCCTTGATGACCTTGAAATACAGGTCGCTGGGCGCGCCCTGGGTCGTGTCGCTCAGGAGCTCCGTCATGCGAGCGAGGCCGTCGGCCCCCAGCGAAGCCAGGGTCCACTCTCCCTGTCCGACGGAAATGAAGAAGGTCATGGGAGTGGTTTTTTGCTGGGAGGGCTTGGTCCGATAGTTGGAGCTGTACAGGGCGGCGTGACAGAACGGCCACGCGGCGCTTCGCCCGTTTTTCGCCTGCCCGTCGTAAAACAGAGCGTGGGGCAATCCGCCCCCGGAAAACGAGCAGACCACGCCTCGGCCGGCGATGACCTTGTAGTCCGCCATCGTCTGGGCGATCGCCTCTTGAGCCGCCTTGACCTTGCCCTCGGTGTCCCTGGCATTATCGCCGTCTTCGTACTGCATGTTGATGCCGACCAGGTTGTACTTTTCGAGGAAGTACTTCGC
>DATGFI010000423.1:0-9179 GCA_035309205.1 Planctomycetota bacterium
CCTCCGGCATGCTCAAGGATCCTGGATGAACTCATCCCGAAATCGATCGCTCCGGCCTATCCGCTACTTGGTGGGCGTGGAGACTGTGCTCTAAAGAGCCCACCGGCTCGAAAGAATACCCGGCGCCCGAGGCCTCGCAGGCCTGAATCCGGAGCTCCAAGGGCCTCTAGGGCGCGGCCTTCTTCAATCCTTCAATCAAGGATGCCAGCTGGGCCGCGAGACCGAGGAGGCCGCGCGCTCCCTGGGGACTCTTTTCCTCAAGTACCCTGGCGGCCTGTACCGACCAGGAGTCCACGAGTTCGAGCGCCTTCTGAAAATCAGGGCTGAGCATGGAGGGCGGATGGGCCAACAACCTGCGCTTGAGCGCGATCACCCGTCCCGCCCTCTTCGTCAGAGCCGACTCGCGGCTCTGGGACCCGGACGCGGCCTTTTGGTCCATCGCTTGGAAATCCGCCAGGGCTTTCTCCAGATCCGAGAGCATTCCCATTCGGCACTCTTGGAAGAGCTTCTCCGTGTACTTCGCCCGGGCCAGAATCTCATCGATCTCGGAAGGCGGAGGGACATGCCAGCCGCCCCGGAGAATCCGGAGTTGTTGGAGGATCTGGGCGTCCGTGAGATGGGACACGTCCCTGCCGTCCTTCTCTGCCTGCGTTCGATACTGGGCAACGTCTTTGCGGGTCACCTTGAGGACCATCGCTCTTTCCTCCTGCCAGCTGGACCGAGGGAATTCGCAGGATGGGCCGTCGCCGGTTACTGCCGGGAACATCCCGATCCGCCGCTTTCCCCCCTGCCCGTTGCGGGCCGTCTCCGGGGTCCGCCCCCTTTGCTCCCGATCGACCCAGTATACGAAGGCCCCCCGAAAAAGCATTCCGCCCTGCTGAATCCGGGATTTGATGTATAGTATATGCATAGATGATTCCATTCGTTGAGAGGTTTGCAATGCGTCCAGCCAGCCCTGAGGCGGAAAGCCTTCCGGCTCGGAAAAAAGAGGCCCTCGGCATCGTCTTCTTCGCCGTGATGGCCGCAGTCGGTGTGACTCTTCTCCATGTTTGGATGCTCGGCCCGTGACCCCGACACCTGGAACCGATCTCTCCCAGCACACGAAAAGCCTCGCGAGTCCCGGGATCCGAATGAAAAAGGTCGTCGGGGATCTGGAGGTTTTCGGGATCGCGAATCTGCTCCAGATGCTCTCCAGCGCCGAGTGTCATGGTTTCCTCACGATCTCGAAGGGGGACGATAAGAAGGTCATCCATTTTTCTCCCGGCGGAATCCGTCTCGTGAGAGGCGTCCGTCGCACCAATCCCCTGGGCGAAATTCTCGTCCGGAACGGCACCTTGACCCGGGACCGACTGGCAAAACTCCTGGAAGAGCAGCAGCGGTCCGGAAAGCGCCTGGGCGACCTCGTGATCGAGGAAGG
Source organism: Planctomycetota bacterium (assembly GCA_035309205.1). GTDB lineage: Bacteria > Planctomycetota > MHYJ01 > MHYJ01 > JACPRB01 > JACQFK01. The sequence continues at coordinate 1,418 of DATGFI010000423.1, forward strand.
GATCCTGTCCTGCAACACTCTGGACGCCGCGCTGCGGGAACAGGTGGCCGAAGAGATCTACGATCTGTTCACCTGGTCGGATTCGACCTTCGAATTTGTCGAGTCGATGGAGGATCCCTCCGCCGAGGACCCCGGTCCCCTCGCGGACGTGGCCTTGGACGCCAACGTCATGTCGATCATGATCGAGGCCTCCCGCCGCATGGATGAACTGGAACGGATCCGCGCGGTGATCCCCGATTACCGACTCGTCCCGCAGCAGGTGCAGCTGCCCGTTTCCATCGATGACCTGGAGCTGGACCGGAATGCCGTCGAGGAAATACTCCCGCTGGTCGACGGCGTCCGCTCGATCGACCGCATCATCGAAGAATCCTTGCATCCGAAGTTCACCGTGCTCCGCACGCTGTACGGGCTCACGGAGCGGGGGATCCTGAAGATCCGGGACAAGAGGGAGCTCCAGGGACCCGTAACGATCCTGGGGCGGGCGCCCAGGCCCGGCGGTCCGGGCAGCCCGGGGCGCACCATTCTCCTCTTGAGTGAATTGGGGACCTTCCGGGCCGCGATCGCCTGGTATCTCAAGAACGCCGGCTACGTGGTGCTGGAGGGGAACGGCTGGGATGCATCGGCCCAGGCCTTGTGCCAGGAGCGCGCGGATGCCATTGTTTTTGATGTGTCGATCGAGTCGGATGACGCGCTGGCCGCCTGCCAGCTGATCAAGAAGGCCTCCAAGAAGCCATTGATCCTTCTCTCGAGCAATTCGAGCGCTAAGGCACTTTCGAACGCCCGGCAGTCCGGTGCCACCTACGTCTTCGTGAAGCCGCTCAAGGAAACCCTCCTGGTCGAGCGCCTATCGGAGCTTTTCGCCAGCTCCGCCAAGTAGCGCTCCCCGTCCCGAGCGGAACGCCGCCGGTCGGATGAGCCGGCAGTCCATGCAAAGGCCGCTTGATCGAAGCGGCCATTCACGGGGCTTCCTTCATCTCCCCGCGGATCGTACGAACGTAGGCATGGTAATCCACCTCGAGTCCGTGCCGCGGGGTCTGGATGAGCGAGGCTTCTCGCCAGCGGCGCTGCTGCTGGATCGCCCCCTGAATCCGGGCCGGGTCGGGAAGCTGCCATCGACCCGCGATCAGGCCCGCCACCCAGCGGGACTGGATCTCGGAGGCTCCCAGAACCGGCCCCTGGAAGGGTTGGACCAGGCCAATGAAGTAGAGCCCCGGACGGTTCAGGGGAACGACCTGGCGGTACAGGTCCTCCGGTCGCACCTCGTCGCCCTCCAGAAAAGGGTGAGAGACTTCATAACCCGTGGCCATGACGATCACGTCGATGGGCTCGTGGGTTCCATCCTTGAAGGAGACGCGGGCCTCCTCAAGGGCCAGAAGATCGGGACGCACGCGGATCCGGCCGGCATGAAGAAGACCGAGGAGCTCGGACGACAGCGTGGGATGGGCCTGGTCGATCCGGTGGGCGGGCTCGGGGAGACCGTACGACGAGAGCGAACCACGGGCCAGGCGGGCAAGGGCCGCAATCGCCCAGCCTTGGACGCGGGGAGGAAAATGCGAGACCAGGCCGGTACCCCACAGGTCGATCGGCCGGCCCAGGAGGTATTTGGGCAGGACATGGGCGCCCCTCCGAGTCGAAAGGAATGTGGCCGCCGCCACTTTCGAGACGTCGCAGGCGATGTCGACCCCCGAGTTTCCAATCCCGACGACCAGCACTCGTTTTCCCTCGAAGCCTTCGCAAGTCCGGTAGTCGTGGGAATGTAGGACCCGACCTGAGAACCGTCCCGGGAACGAGGGCCTGCGCGGCTTCCAGTGGTGGCCGGAAGCGACGAGAACTGCGTCGTAGCGCAAGACGCTGCCGTCCGCCAAGCCGACCTTCCAGCGGCCCGCCTCCGGGCTGATCCGGGACACCTCCGTCCGAAAGCGGAAGCTGGGCCGCAAGCCGTAGCGATCAATGACGGCATCGAGGTAGCGGACGAATTGCCTGTGGTCGGGGTAATCCGGGTAGTCGACGGGCATGGGGAAATCAGAGAATGCGGTAAGGGACTTGGAGGTATTGAGGCGCAAGGAATCGTAGATCCCCGAGAGTCCATTGTCGTTCTGGTACCGCCAGAGACCCCCGGCCTGGGAGCCCTTCTCGAAGACCTGGACGGACAGATTCTGCTCCCGAAGCGCCTTCGCTGCCGCGATTCCGGAGACTCCCCCACCGATGACGCAGACCTCGACCATCGTCAGACTTTACCCAGAGGATCATCTGAAGTAAACCGGGCGCCGGCACCAGAGTCTCCTCCTGGGACCGACCCCGCCGTCTGGCGGAGGCGTCGCGCAAGTTTGCGTTCACCTCCCGGCGGCGCCGGGACATAATGGAAGCGATGTTCCTCGCCGCCCTGCTCCTCCTTTCGCCCACCGGGGTCGGTGACGAAGCCATGGAGTCGCTTCTGCGGCAACTCCGGTCCGATGATCCCGACGTCAGGTCCGGGGCGACCGCCGGCATCCTGTCCGCGTGGCCACGCTGGAAGAATGCGGACCTGATGGCACTCGAGGAGGCGGCCGCCGACCCGGATCCCGAGGTCGGCGGGCGGGCCGCGGAAGTACGCGCTCGCATTCGGATCCGCCGGATCCTCGGCCAGAACCTGTTCAGCCGGATCGATAGGGTCGACGACGCGTTCCTGAGGGGAGATGATTTCGCCAAGCTGACGGCGCTGCAGGAAGCCAGGTCGCTTTGGAAATCCGGGTCTCTCGGCCAGCAGGATTTGGAGGGACTGCAGCGGCTCGCGACGCGCGCCGTCTGGACCGATCCGAGCTCCCTCGATCAATTCCTGAGCGAGCCCGACTCGAAGCTGACGTTCTCCCTTTCGGGGGATGCGGAGTCCCGGGCCCGCATTCGCGTGAAGGAAGTGGAACTCCTGGGAGCCGAGGGCAGGAATCGATCCGGCCAGGTGGCCGAATACCTGAGCGACGGCGCGCCCGAAGTTCGGGAGACGGCGATCCGCGTGATCGGCGGGATCCAAGCGCGGGAACGGGCCCCTCAAATCGCGGCGCTCCTGAGGGACCGGCACGCCGGAGTGAGGGCCGATGCCCTGGAGCTCCTGCGCACGTGGGGCGCCAAAGAATACGCCGACGACTTTGCGCGCCTTCTTGAGGACCCCAACGGCGCCGTCCGCAGACGAGCCATGGAAGCGCTTTATGACTTCGGGCTGAAGGATGCCGGCCCCCGGATCGCGAAGCTTCTGAAGGATCCCTTCGCGCCGTCGCGCGCCGAGGCGGCCTTGGCTCTGGGGAGCCTCGGCGCCCGCGAGTTCACGAACGACCTCGTCCCCCTGCTCGCGGATCCCAAGGCTCAGGTCCGGGGGAGCGCGGTGTACGCGCTGGGGAGGTTCGGAGCCGTCGAGTGCGCACCCCAGCTGAAGGGTCTCCTCGGGGATCCGGACCCGATGGTTCGAATGAGCGCGGCACAGTCCCTGGGGCAGCTGGGCTCCGAGTTCCAATCCGACGAGATCGTCGGCCTGCTACGCGATGCCGATTCAGAGGTGGGCGTCGAGGCCGCGTGGGTGCTCGGGTTCATGGCCTCCCCCATCGCCATGAAAGAGATCGCCCTGTTGCTCGAGAATCCCGACACCAGGGTGCGCCGCCATGCCGTCTGGACTCTGGGCCTCTTGAAAGCTCGCGAATTCCGAGCGGTGGTGTCGGAACGTCTCCAGGATTCTGGCGCCTGGGTGCGCTCCGAAGCCGTTCTCGCCCTGGGCCGGATCGGAAGGCAGGAGGACGCTCTGCTTCTCGCGGCGATGCTCCGCGATCCCGACCGGAAGGTGCGAGTCAACGCCGCCCTCGCCCTCGGAGAATTGGGCGCCGGCGATCCCGGAGGGATACTGGCGAGCCTGGAGCGCGACCAGGACCGGCTCCTGGGCCTCGCTTCAAACCTGAGCCTGGCCCGGCTGGGGAAAGGCAGCCCCGCGACCCTCCGCGCGGCACTTCAGGAGATTTCGGCCGACGACTTGGCGTTCGGCTATCTGGGCGCGGTCGCCTCGGACGTTGCTTCGTTCCTCCACAGCCGGGAAGCCTGGAACATCCTGGAACGTCCGCTCAAGCTGCAGCGTTCGGTCGAAACGTGGAAGGATCTGTCCTCGGTGCTTTCTGATGCGGGGCTCCTCCTGGAGATCCAGACCGACGCAACGATCGGACGGCTGGACAAGAGTCGTGTCCTGAGCGGCCGGGACGCCCTCGCCTGGCTCTTCGGCCGATTTTGGACGCCCTCGGCGGTTCTCGACGGTCGAAAGGTTCGAATCATGAATTCTCGGGAGAGCCTCCTCTATTGGCAGAACCGGCTGGCAGACAAGTAGGATCAAGGACCTACCGAGGAGCCCTCAATCAGGAGGCCGCTCCTTCCTCGAGGGGCGCCGTCTCGACGACCACTTCAGCACTCGTCATGAGTTTGTGGATGGGACAGGCGGCGACCGCGGCGTAGAGACGGGAACGCTGGTCTGGGGTGAGGGGTCCCTGAAACGAGAGATGAACTTTCAGCGTGTATTTTCCGCGGCGCTCCTCGGAGTCGTTCCTTTCGATCCGAGTCTCGACTCGTTCCAGAGGCATCTGATGCTTCCGGGCATACCACGTGGCCGTCAGCGCCTTGCAGGCGGCCAATGCCGCATCGAAGTAATCGTGCGGCCCGGGAGCCGAATCCGTGCTCCCCGAACTCGCGCCGACGTCCGACCGGAAGGTGTGAGCGCGGACACGCAGTCGCATCGGAAACGAATTTGGAACCTCCGTCTCACAGAGGAGGCTCGGGACCGCCGTGGGGCTGCCGCTCGAGGAATCGAGAGTGGCCATGGGAGTTCTCCTTGGACCGATAAGGAAGCCGTCAGATACCGAACACCAATCGGAGCACCCTCATCGTCGGCATTGTCGCCGGCTAAGGCAAGCATTCCCGCGACCCCGTGTCGTCGGACCTGACGAGAAAGGTGGGCAGAATGGCTTCCCTCAGCACCTGTTCGGCGACCGCCCCGCTGAGTAACCTCGAGAGTCCCGCGCGGCCATGGGTCGTCAGGGCGATCAGGTCCACGGCGGATGGCCGCGCGAACCCGAGGATGGTGGAAACCGGGTCGCCTCCCAGTTGAAGCGTAATGGTCTCCAGACCGGACGCCGAAAATGTCTTGGCCGCGAACTCGATGCGCTGGGCGGGAGTGGCAGTTTCGCCCGGAGCGGGACCGGTGGGCGGGCCCGACACGCTGCTCCCCAGGAAGTCGCCCGGTTCACCGTTCCCCCCTGTCCCGAGGTGCAGAATCACGATTAAGGCCCCAAAGAGTTGACCGAGTTCCCTTGCGTAGGGCATCACCGCTTCGCAGGCGCTTGAACCGTCGAGCGGCACGAGGATCCTCCGGATGGGAGGAGCTTCGCACTCTGCAGGCTGGAGTTCTCCCAAACCGCCGGGTTGAAAGGCCCGGGCCAGGAAGATGGGAACTCGGATCTCCTTGAGAAGATCCACCACCGTCCCGGCGACCGCCGTGCGGGGAGTATTTTCGCGCCCATGGGAGGAAAGGGCAACCAGGGAAACCCGTTCCGAATCGATCACCTCCGGAAGGGATCGCTTGATCGGACCCGTGCGGACCACTCGACTCACGACGGGCGCACCCTGTGAACGCAGACGCTCTTGGACAACGCTGAGATAGCTCTCCGCCGCCTCCGGGGAAGCGAAGGCGGGGGAGCCCGGCGTCCACGCATGGAAGAGGATGACCTCTCCCTTCCTTCCGCAGAGGAGGCGTTCTGCTTGATAAAGCACGGTCTCCGACGCCCCGGATCCGTCCAACGGGATGAGGATCCGGTCCAGGAGCGAGGTCCGGGGGGCGCGATTCACCAGCTCGAAACCGGCTTTCTTCCAGGTCTCGACGCCCTCCCGCAGGACCCTGACATTCCGGAATCCGAGCTTCATCACCTCAGCCGCGCGCGCGGCGGCGCTGGCTTCCCCGGGACAGCCGCAATAGAAGACCATCTCCTGATCTTTGCTCATGGAGGCGAGCCGAGGCTGAAACTCGTCCCACGAGATCGCCCCGACGAGTTGAATCTCTCGGAACCGCACATCGGTGTCGTAAGCGCAGACCAGGAAGGCCCCGCCACCGCTCATCCTTCGATGAAGGTCCTCGGCGTCGATCCTCGCAACGTGCATGGGAGACCCCCTTGCCTTGCAGGGCGATCGAAGGAAGGCCAGCGAGCCTCCTTCCGAATCGACCTTCACTCCGTAGAACGCCCCTCGGCCGAGATCCTTCCCGCGGTGTCGGAGGAACATGGTCGGAATCCATTCCGGTGGCAGTGGGGCCACGTCTGCCTGTAGCCCCTGGGACGGGAAGCTCCCCATCCCCGGCAGGATCCCGAACAGGATGCCCGCGGGGAGCCCGAAATCGGGACGGGAGTCGAAGGGGATGCCGCTCTACACGCGGATCCGATCCGAACGGTTCGGGTCGGGCCTCCTGCCGACAGGAATGAATGAAGAGCGGACGGAGTTCGCGCGGTGAACCCCGTTCCCGATTCCGGGGTTGGATCGCCACGCGCGTTTGGATCGGTGTTTCTGTTTCAGAAGCAGGGCCGGATCGATCTACCTGTCGATGGCACCTGCGTCGCGGGGGCCGGTGGCTTTGCGACCCGTGAAATCCCGAAGCTGCGGCCCGTCGAATTCCCAAGCGTAAAGTTCCTCGATCGTGGTGTCCGCGTCGGCAAGGGTCCCCTGCGCGATGCGCAGGAAGTCGAGCGCGCCGTCGAGATAACGTCCGTCCGGGGTGCCTCCCACGTAGAGATCCCCCTCGTTGGCCAGGGACACTGCGCCGTCCAGTCCGGGGACGGACGCTTCCTTCCGGCCATCCACGTACACCGCCAGGGTCTTCGCCTTTCGGTCCGCCTCGACGATCGCATGATGCCAGCGGCCGTCGTTGACCTTGCTGCGGCTCTCCACGAGCGCCGAGAGGCCCCCTCCTGCCACCTTGAAGGACAATTGTCCCCCCGCATTGAGAGTCAGGCTGTATCCGCTGCCTTTCATCTTTTCCATCAGGACGCCGCCCGTGTGCCCGGCAGCCGTCTTGAAGTAGATCTCCGTCAGCAGATTCGAGGTGTAGATCTGGGGATTCTTCAGCGCCTCGCCTTCGATCCTGCAGGCTTCCGGTTTCGCGCCTTCGTGCCGGCTCTTTCTCAGGTCGCTGAATTCGAAGGGAGTCATCATTTCGCCATTCGCGAGCGAGGCATACTGCTTCTTGGCGGAGCTGAAGCCAAGCGCGCCCGCAATCCAGTCCTCCAGGGGCCCCGGGAAGTAATCCCCGGCGGCCACATTCACCCCCTTCAGCGGATACATGGGCCGCTCATGGTAGGTGTCCCGGGAAACGTGGTAGTCGGTCATATACCAGTGCTCGTCGGGGATCACGGAGGGATCGCTGCCGACGGGGTAGAAATTCCACTCGCCCACCACGCCGGACAGCGACCAGGGGACGAAGACTTTGACGCCTTTCCTGAGGCCGGGCGAAGCTCCTGCCGGGCGGAAATCTCCTTTGGAAGGGTCCCGGAGCAACGAGGTCTTGCTGACTTCGCCGAGATCCGGGAGAAGGCTCTTGTTCTTCTCGAGGGCGCCTTTAAACGCGTCGAAATCCAGGAGCCAGCGTCCGGAGGGTTCCAGTACCCCCATCTGCTTGAAGTCATGGAAGACGTTCCGGCCGTACGCGTTCGTCTCCAGGGCGAAATGGGACTTTTGCGGCCCAGCGTCCTTCGCGTTTCCGTCGGCGGCCGTCCTG
>DATGFI010000424.1:0-4280 GCA_035309205.1 Planctomycetota bacterium
CTGCTCAAGGGGGCGGACGGATGAAGCGATCCGGGGCCCGAGGCTCTGGCCATGAGAAGCGCCGAGGTTCCTCCGAGCGCCAGGACCAGGCCGATCCCCGCGAGGAGTGATTTATTCATAGCATCATTCTCCTTCACCTTAGATCGGATGTTCGGGTCCCTGGGCTTAAGAGGACGGAAGAAGATCGGACGGGTCGAACTCAGGCCGCCGGGCTTGAGCGGATCCTTCGGGTAGGCTGGGCGACGCTTGAAGGGCGAAAACGCGCGCTGGACTTTCCTCGCGACGAGAATCTGAAGGTCAAAACCCGAAGTTGAGCTCGAAGGTGAATCCGTGGAGCCCGTCCAGGAATCCCAGTTTGGCGTCGGCGCCAGGCCGGGCGATTCCTCCATCCCCGGGGCCCGACCCCCAGTGGAGGGAATCGAAGATCGAGGCGGAGAGGACCCCGATCGCCGCCCCGGCGAGGATATCCGAGGGATAATGGTGGCCCTCCTCGACCCTCTGGAAGGCCGTGAAGGCCGCCAGGCCGTAGGAGGGAAGCCCGAAGAGGGGACCCGAGTTGCGCTCGATCAGGGTGGCGGCCGTGAAGGCGGACTGGGAATGTCCGGAGGGGAAGGAGTGGGTCCCGATTCCCGATGCGCTGCCTCCTGGCCGCGGGCGCTGGACGGCCGTCTTGAGCATGAAGACCGTCAGGCTCGAGGCGCCGTAGGCCTCCCCGATCGTCCAGATGTCATCCCACCAGTTTCGACCCTCTCCGGGGAGAAGAACGCCGTCCAGGACGACCAGGCCGATCAAAGCGTCCTGCCCGATGTCGCTGTAGGAGCGGTGATTCCCCAGGAGTCCCAGCCAGTGGTGCTGCAGGGGTTTATCCCAGTGGGAGATCGCCGCCGCCGAGACCGCCAGACCTATGGGAAGCAGCACCTCGGGCGTCGTCAAGTAGTCGTTCCAGACGTCCTCCTTCCACGCCTGGCTGGAAAAGTGCTTGCCGACTCCGGCCCAGGACCCGTGGGGCGGCTCGAAGGGCTCCTCCTTGGGGGGAGGGGCCTGGGGAGCCGGTTTCTCCTGCCCGGCTTTCGGAGGGGGAGCCTGGAGAGGATCCGCGGAAAGGGGAGGGATGAACGCCGTCCAGCTCCGTGCCTTGAACGGAGAGACTTTGTCGTCATTTTCGCTCGTCAGGAATGGGACTTCCTCGTCATCCTCCTTCCTCTGGGCCGGCGCCCGGTCCAGCGAGTCCGGACCGGCATCTCGTTCGACGGAGGGTCCATAGAGGGAAAGATGCTCGGGCCTCCTCTGGTCGGATTCGCTGCCCTCGCCGGAGGAGAAGAAGAAGAGCGCACGGAGTCCCAAGAGGAGTGTCAGGGGGTGCATCAACCATCGATCCTTATACTGGGCTCGCCGCTACGTCCAAGACGGAATGCCGATGACCTCGATTCCGCCCGAACACGTGCCCCGTGATCATCCCGGGAGGAGCCCGGAAAATCAACTCCTGGAATCGAGGATTTCTCAGCCATGTCGCATCCGCCGGAGCCACTCGGAGGTGAAGCCGCGTTCGACCCTCCATCCCGAATCGCTACCCGGTGCCCGGCGGGAGAGAAACAGGAGCTCGCTTCTCTTCATCCCTGGCCTGGCGCCGCACCCGATCCGCGAAGACGACGCAGAGCCCCGCCATGGCCAGGAGCAGGAAGCCCAGCGAAGCATCCTGCTTCTTGCTCATTTCATATAGGAGCTGAGACACATAGCCCGTGACGAAGAGCACGGTCAAGGTCGCGAGCCACGAGAGGCGAAGGCGCCACAGTCGCCTCGGCTTTCCCCTCCACGCGAGGAGATGCGCGAGGCCATAGGCGCCAAGGAGCCCCCAGGCGAGCAGGGTCGAGATCCCCGCGACCCAGGCCAGGGTCCGCTGGCGGTCCGTGAGCCAGTCGGTCGTCCCGGTCGTCGTGGACAGGATCGACGCGAAGTCCCGCCGCATGTCCTCTTCCAGGATCGCCTTTCCTCCGACGTTGATCTGGAGGGCCACGGGAAGGAGGGGGACCTGGGCGACCAGCGCGAGATAGTCCCCCTCGGGCCTGGGAATGCGCGTTTCGATCACCTGCAGGTCAAAGCCGGACCAGCGGGCTTTCCCGATTTTGACATCGCTGCCCGGGGGGAGCTTGGCGCGCGCCAGGCTGAGGATCCGCGCCGGATCCTCGGTCAGCGTTTCCCGGCCGAGCCTGCCGTCCAGAATCTGAAGCGTGACGACGATGGGACCGCCTTCGGGACTTACCGAACGCCGAAATCCGTAGGCCTGGCCCGGAGGGAGTTCCGGCAGGGGCAGGAAGCCCGCAGGGATGGTGGCTCGAAAGCGGGGATTCTCGTGTTGAATCCTGGTCGCCGGGGCAGGCTGCGGGGCATCCTGCCCTTGCAACACCGCGAACCAGGAGAGGGCCAGGGCAAGCGCAGCCGTCATCGATTCCTGCAATTCGTCTTCAGTGGCAAGGCTTTCGGCAAGAACGTCGGCTACTTGCCGGTCGTGAAGCTCCAGCTGACGGGCTCGGAGTCCTCTTTGAACGTGAACTTCACGCGGTAGAGCATGTTCGGAAAGAGCGGCTTCGACGGAATGAAGGCGGCGCAGTTGCTGTTCGTCGGCCATTCGGGATTCGCGGGTTTGGCCGGCGAGGAGACCGTTCCGGCGACGCGCTTGCCGGCGCCGTCGGTCACCTCGGCGGAAAGGAGCTCGCGGTAGGGCGTCACCAGGCGGACGAAAATCGGAAAGCCGCAGCCTTTCCCGTAGTCGGTGCCGAGCGCGGGGTTCGGGTATTCTCCCTCCTCGCAGAAGCTCCGGGGGAATCCGATCCCTCCGTCCGGCGGAAGGGTGCTGATCCGGTCCTGGCTTCCTTCCGTCGCCGTGAAGTAGACCATGTTGACGCCGTTCCGGTGACCGACCGCGAACTCCCGCAGTCGCGGATCGACGATGGGAACGGCATGCCAGACGCTCGCGTAGAGCCCGAGGATGGCGTGGGTGATGTTGCCCGTAAAGCCGATGTCGCTCTTCCTGCCGGCCTCGGCGCCTTCGGGCGTATATCCGGGCTTCGCCGGATCCTCCTGGTGCGAGGCGAGTCCGCCCGAGCCGTCCGCCAACTTGTTCAGCTTGAGATAGTCGCAGTGCTTCTCGCAGTCCGCGCACTTCTTGGGGTCGAGCGCCACCGGACGGACCGCCGAGCGGATCCGGATCTCGGTCATGACGGCCGCCTCCGGAGCGAGCGACTGGTAGCTTCCCAGGTCGTCCGGATCGAGGATGAGGGTCTTGGTCCCTTCGAAGGAGACCTTGTACTGACCGGTCTTGAGCAGGAGTTTATCGGGAATCGCCACGATGAAGGGGTAGGGGAGCAGGGCCATCCCATCGATGTCGGGCTCCAGCTTGTCGTGCTCGGCAAGATCGAAGAAGACGAAGGTGTCGGTGCCGATCTTCGCCTGCCACCCGGTCTCGGGGGGATCCCGCTTGTCCTCGTATCCCATCCGGTAGCTGCCCGGCTTCACGGCGACTTTCGAGAGGGCGATCTTTTGCAGCTTGGGACGGGCGGGCGGCGCCTTCTCCGGCTTCGCCGACTGGCCCGAGGCGGCGGGAACCGGAAAGAAGCCGGAAATGACGAAGAGGACGATCGCCGGAAGACGGACTCGCATACGGTTCAATCTGATCTGAAGAGTATAGCCGGAGCCCGGCGGCTGCAATCGTTCCGTTCTTGCGTGAGGTTCAATTCTCATCCGCAGTCCCCCGCCGGGATCCGGACGGCCGGAGCGGATCCCCGCATTCTAGACGGCCGGAGCCTGTATCATTCCCCTCGAAATGGTCACCGTGGTCTTTAACGCGCTTCTCGCCCTGGCGGACGGGCTACTCCTCCGCGCCGCGGTGAAGCGACCGGGTCCCAAAGTGGCGCTGGTCGCCCTGATTGCGCTCGGAGGGATTGCGCTCCTCCTGGCCGCGACGCTTGGAGAGAACATCTTTGGCTGCTTTCGGCTTCTCTCCTATGCCCTCTTTCTTCACGGCGTCCTCTTTGCGGCCGTCCTGAGCGGGGCGCAGTGGAAGAGCGCCCGGAAAGTCGCCTTGCTTTTGGCGCTCGTCTCCGCGCTGCTCGCCCTGGTGGCGGTGGATGCCTTCCTGGTCGAACCCCACTGGCTCGACGTTTCCCACGTCAGGATCTCGTCGCCCAAGCTCAAGCGCCCGGTGCGAGTCGCCGTGATCGCCGATTTCCAGACCGATTCCATCGGGGAATACGAGAAAGGCGTGATCCGCCGGCTCCTCGAGG